>NZ_JBHYTK010000073.1:0-27415 GCF_042749255.1 Streptomyces sp. NPDC059524
CGCCCCCACCGGTGCGGTGGGGTCGTCGCCGGGGCCACCCGCGCCCTGCACGAGCGCCGGAGTGCTGTCAGCTGTCATGGTTCATGCGAACTCTCGTTGGTCGTGCGGGCGTCGGCCGCGCGCGTGAGCGGGATGCGGGGCCTCGGGCGGTACTACTCCCGATCGTCCGCCGTGGACCGGCGCCGCATCGCGAAGAACACGCCGCCGCCGATGACGAGGAGCGCGGCGATCACGATCCCGATCACGACCCCGGTCGAGCTCGACGAGCCCGAGTCCGAGCTGTCGGAGGCGCTCGCCGGCTCCGCCGACCACCAGCTCCAGTACCCGTCCTGGCCGTAGATGTTGCCCGCGGCCGTGGGCATCGTCGTGATCGACTTGATCTGGTCCGTGCGGTACGCCTCCACCGCGTTCGGGTACGCCATCACGTTCATGTACCCGGAGTCGTACAGCCAGGACTGCATGTCCTTGACGACGTCCGCGCGCTTCGCCGCGTCGTACTCGGCGAGCTGCTGCCCGTACAGGTCGTCGAACTTCTTGTCGCAGATGAAGTTGTCGGTGGCCGCGCTCTCCTTGGCCTTCGCGGGCAGCGCCGCACACGTGTGGATGCCGAGCACGAAGTCCGGGTCCGGGTTCACCGACCAGCCGTCGAAGGCGAGGTCGTACTCACCCGCGTACCAGGGCACGGACACGTCGTCGAGGCAGTCGACCTTCAGGCCGATGCCGATCGCGCCCCACCACTCCTTCAAGTACTTGCCGACCGCCTTGTCGTTCGGGTCGGTGGCGTGGCACAGGATGCGGAAGTTCAGCGGCTTGCCGTCCTTGCCGACCCGCTTGCCGTCCTTGAGCGGATAGCCCGCGTCGTCGAGCAGCTTGCCCGCCGCCTCGGGGTCGTACGACAGCTTCTGACCGTCCGACGGCTGCCAGAAGTAGTCGTTGAAGCGCGGCGGGATGTAGCCCGCGCCCTGCACGGCGTGCCCCTGGAAGACCTTGTCGACGATCGTCTTGGTGTCGACGGAGCGGAACAGCGCCTGGCGGACCTTCTGGTCGAGCAGCGCCTTGTTGCCGTCGCCGAACTTCTTGCCGTCCTTGGTGCGCGCGCCCGGGTTCACGGCGATCGCGTAGAAGCGGCGGCCGGGACCCTCGTTCACCTTGATGTTCTTCTCGCCCTTGAGCGAGGCCGCCTGAGCGGGCGTCAGGGCGGGGGAGCCGGCGACGAAGGAGACCTCGCCCTTGCGCAGCGCGGCGACCGCGGCGTCCTGGTCCTTGTAGGTCTTGAAGACGATCTCGTCGAACTGCGGCGTCTTCGACTTCCGCCAGAAGTCCTTGTTGACCTTCAGCTTCACGTACTGGTCCGTCTTGTAGTCCGTGAGGACGAACGGGCCGTTGCCGACGATCGGGAACTTCTGGTCGTTGTTGAACTTCGAGTAGTCCTTGACGTCCTTCCACACGTGCTCCGGCACGATCGGGACGTCGAGCGAGGTCATCGTCGCCTGCGGCTTCTTCAGCTCGATGACCAGCTGGGTGTCACTGGGGGCCGTGACCTTCTTGAAGTTGGTGACGAACGAGCCGTTGGCGGTGGCCGCCGCGTCGTCCGTCATCATCTTGTTGAAGGTGAACGCCGCGTCCTTGGCGGTGGCCTTCTCGCCGTCCGACCACTTCGAGTCGTCGCGGATCGTGTACGTCCACGTCAGCTTGTCCGGCGAGGACTCCCACTTGGTGGCGAAGCCCGGGACGACGTGGTTGTCCTTCGGGTCGTAGTTGGTGAGGTACTCGTACATCAGCCGGTGGACGCTGGTGCTCACCAGGCGCGTCGCCAGGAACGGGCTCAGCGAGTCGACGCTCTGCGCGAGCGCCACCGTGAGGGTCTTCTTCCCGCCGTCCGCCTTCGCCTGCGCCTCCTGCGGCGCGGGGTTGAGCGGGGTGGCCAGGCCGGCCGTCAGGGTGAACGCCGCGGCACCGGCTGCCAGGAGCACCCGTACGCCGCGCCGGGAGGGGCGGGCGATCGTTCTGTCGTGGTGGTCGTGCCGGACTTGCTGAGCCTGTTTGTTCATCGGTCGGTGACCTCGCGCATCGCTCGCACAGCAGGGACTTTCCAGATCGAATGAAGTGTGTGTACCAGCGGCTGTCGAGAAACGTCAACGGCAGGTGAACCCCATGTGGCCTGCGGAAATAACGAGTTGACCTGCATTTTTGGCACATTGGTCGAGACCTCTGATGCGATGCAGGCCAGGGCGTGGCGGTCACTTTCGGCGCGGTGCGCACCCGGGTGTGCAAAAGGCCCGCACCGGCGGGCGGTGCGGGCCTTCTGACACGTTGTCACTGCTGAGGCGGCTGCGGCTGCTGCCATCCCGGGGGCGGGCCGGGCTGTCCGGCCTGGGCCTGCTGCGGGGGCGGCGGGGCGCCCCAGCCGGGCTGCGGGCCGGGCTGACCGGGCTGACCGGGCTGTCCCGGTTGCCCCGGATGGGCCATCGGACCGGGCTGACCCGGCTGACCGGGCTGACCGGGCTGACCCGGCTGACCCGGCTGACCCGGCTGACCCGGCTGACCCGGCTGACCCGGCTGACCCGGCTGACCCGGCTGACCCGGCGGCGGGGCCTGCGGCGGGACACCACCCTGCTGCGGGTACGGGGCCTGCGGCGGCTGCTGACCGGGGTACGGCTGCTGGCCCGGGTACGGCTGCTGCTGACCCGGCATCGGCGGCGCCATCGTGGGCGGCTGCTGACCGTCGGCCTGCGTCCACAGGCCCTGCTGCTGCTGGGCCCGGACGAAGTCCTCCGCGACCATCGCCGAGAGGTTGAAGTACGCCTCGCGGACCTTGGGCCGCATCATGTCGAGGTCGACCTCGGCGCCGGCCGCCAGGTGCTCGTCGAACGGCACCACGACGACCCCGCGGCAGCGCGTCTCGAAGTGGCTGACGATGTCCTCCACCTTGATCATCTTGCCCGTCTCGCGGACACCCGAGATGACCGTGATCGAGCGCGAGACCAGGTCCGCGTAACCGTGTGCGGAGAGCCAGTCGAGCGTGGTGCTCGCGCTGGAGGCGCCGTCGACCGACGGGGTCGAGATGATGATGAGCTGGTCGGCGAGGTCGAGCACACCGCGCATCGCCGAGTACAGCAGGCCGGTGCCCGAGTCCGTCAGGATGATCGGGTACTGCTTGCCGAGCACGTCGATCGCGCGCCGGTAGTCCTCGTCGTTGAACGTCGTCGAGACCGCCGGGTCCACGTCGTTGGCGATGATCTCCAGGCCCGACGGGGCCTGCGAGGTGAACCGCCGGATGTCCATGTACGACTGCAGATGCGGGATCGCCTGCACCAGGTCACGGATCGTGGCGCCGGTCTCGCGCCGCACGCGGCGGCCGAGGGTGCCCGCGTCCGGGTTGGCGTCGATCGCGAGGATCTTGTCCTGGCGCTCCGTGGCGAGCGTCGAGCCGAGCGCGGTGGTCGTCGTCGTCTTGCCGACGCCGCCCTTGAGGCTGATGACCGCGATCCGGTAGCAGGAGAGCACCGGGGTGCGGATCAGGTCCAGCTTCCGCTGCCGCTCGGCCTCCTCCTTCTTGCCGCCCAGCTTGAAGCGCGAGTTGCCGCCGCCGGGGCGGGTGCTCTTCGCCTTCTGCTTCTTGTTGTTGAGCAGCCGGTCGGCGGACAGCTCGACCGCCGCCGTGTAACCGAGCGGGGCACCGCCCACGTTCGTCGGCTGACGCTGGTCGTGCTGCACGGGCTGAGGCCAGGCGGCACCCGTGCGAGGGTCCGTGCCGGCGGGCGGCTGCGGCTGGCCCGGGTGCGGGGCGCTGGGCTGACCGGGCTGCGGCTGACCGGGCTGACCCTGCTGGCCCGGCTGCGGCTGACCCAGGTAGGGCTGGGCCGGCGGCTGCGGCTGCGGCTGCGCGGCCTGAGGCGGTACGGGCGCCTGCGGCGGCACGGCGGCCTGCGGCGGGGGGAAGCCGTAGCCCGCACCCGGCTGCTGCGGCGGCACCGGAGCGCCCTGCTGCTGCGGGGGCAGGGGCTGGCCGGGCTGCGGCTGCTGCTGCGGGAAGCCGTAACCACCCTGCGGGGCAGGCGGGTTGGGCATGCCGGGCTGGGGCTGCGCGGGCGGCTGGGGCTGGGCCTGCGGCGGGGCCGGGGGCTGCTGCTGCGGGAAGCCGTAACCACCCTGCGGGGCAGGGGAGTTGGCGTCCGGCAGGGGGGCGGACGGGGCCGGCTGCGGCTGCGGCTGCGGGAAGCCGTAGCCGCCCTGGGGCTGGGCCGGCGGCTGAGCCTGAGGCTGCGGCTGGGCCGGAGCGGGGGGCGCCGGGGGCTGCTGGGCCGGCCAGCCCTGGGGCGCGGCGGGCTGCTGCGGGGCCGGCGGGGCCGCCTGCGTCGGGTCGGCCCACTGCTGGGCCGGTGCCGGGGCGCTCGGCTCGGCCGGCTGGAAGGTGGGCGGCAGCGGAGGCACGCCGCCTTCCGGCGCGGGCGGGGGAGTCCAGGCGGCGGGACCGGGCTGCTCCGCGACGTCGCCGTCCGCCTGGGCGGGGGCGGCTTCCGGGGCCGCTTCCGGTGCGGCGGGCGCGTCGGTGACCTCGGGCGTCTCGGGTGCCTCGGGCACCTCAGGGGCGGAGGCCTCCACTTCGCCGGACTCGACGGCGTCGTCGTCGGCGGCCTCGCCGACCGGGCCACCGGCGGCGGCCAGCGGGAAGTCCCCGTCGTCGGAGGAGCCGGAAGAGCCGGATGAGTCGGATGAGTCGGCTGAGTCGGTGGTGTCAGTGGAAGCCGAGGCGTCGGCGGCACCGGAAAGCGGCGCGTCGGGCACGTCGGCCTCGGGCCCGGACACGGCCTCGGGCGCCTCCGAACCACCGGCACCCGCAGCCCCGGTCGCATCACCCGCACCGACCGAACCGTCCGCACCGCCCATGCCGTCCACCCGGTGGACATCGGTCCACGAGCGGGGCGACTCGCTGTCGGCCGCACCCTCGGAGGGGGCGGCGGCGGGCGCGGCGGCCGCGCCGGCGCCGGACCTGTCCTCGCCGAGCGCGGCCAGCTCCTCGAACTCCCGCTTCAGCGCGGCGGCGGAGAACCGCATCGTGGCGCCGCTCTCCAGATCCCCGTTCCCCGCGCCGGAACCGGCCTCCGGGGCCACGGGGGCGGCAGCCGGGGGCGGGGTCGGAGCGGGCGGCGGCGGCACCGGAGCCGCGGGCGTGACGGGCTCGGGCGTGCCGGCACCCGACGCGTTCTGCGTGTACCAGGCCGGAGGGGCGTAGTCGATGGTGAACTCGCCCGTCATCTCGACACTGGACTCCGCGTCGGACTGATCATCGGCGGGCGAGTCCCAGCCCCCGCGGTAATCGTCCCGATCGCTGTTCACAATGCCTCCTGGTGTGGTCGAGCACCCTCGTGTTCGTGCATGGGGGAGACCGTTGTCCTTCGCCGATCCGCCGGGCTCACCCCTGGGTCCCAGCCCCCTGACGTACCCGCGCCCCGCACAAGGGCGTACGCGTACGTCCGGTCCCAGCCTAATCACGAATGGCGCGTGCACGGCAGGCCCGCCCCACCCGTCGGGGCCGTGCGCCCGGTCACGTGACGGCCGCGCCCGGTGGGAACGCCCGCACAGGCGCGGCAAATCGCCACGAACGGGACGGACTCAGTCCATCCGGCGTGCGGTTCCCAACAATCCGGTCTCGGCGTCGGTCGCCTGCGTCATCACGTACTGCCGGTCCCGGTCCGTGCACCACAGCGTCACGCCGTCGGCGAGGGTGGGCAGCGACTCGTACTCGCCGCGCGGCAGCCCCATCACACGCCCGATCTCCGCCGCCTCGTCCGGGGACACCCGCTGCACGCCCACGAGTCGCGCCTGCCGCATGAGCCGCGGCGCGACCGGGCTCAGATACGGCAGCAGCGTCAGGACGGACTGCCAGGGCGCCGAGGCGACCCGGCCGCGCGGCGGACGCATGCCGCAGTCGCGGATCACCAGCACCGGGCCGCCGGCCGACGCGCCCTGCGGAGGGACCCGGCCCACCTCGTGCACGGTCATGCCGGACTGGCCGCCGCCGACCGCCTGCACGAGCTGCGCCCAGTGCTGGGCGCGGCCCGTCTCCACGGCCACCCGCGCGCCGGTCGCGGCGGCCCGGAGCGCGAGCACCTGCGCCGTCCACAGGCCGCCGATGAGCACGATGTCGTAGGGCGTCGGGCGGTTGATGCCCATGACGGCCGGCTGACCCTCGGCGTCCACGCCGACGACCACGCCGTCGTCGCCGATGGGCAGCGAGAGAGTGTCGAGGTGCTCCGGCGGCAGCGAGTGCCGCTGGTGGCGCGGGCCGAGCAGGCCGAAACCGGTGCGCAGCCGCTCGCCGAGGTCGGGGGTGTGGCTGGTCAGGGCCATCAGCGGGCACCTCCGAGCGGCAGAGTGGCGAGAACGCCGGGCAGTTGCTCGCGGTCCAGGCGGACCAGGTTCGCGCGCACGCTGCGCGCGGCTCGCTCCAAGTCCCGGCGCGCGGTGGTCAGTTCGCTGTCGCTGCGGCCGGTGATGCGCAGGTGGCCGGTGAGCGTCACGTCCTGCTGGTCGCCGGGGGCGAGCGTCAGGCTGAACGTCGTCGCCAGCGCGGGCACCGTGGTCAGCTGGGCCACGAGCTGGGGCAACGTCGTGCCCCCGCCGCCCAGTTGGGGCCAGCGGCGGACCCAGTACGTCGTGTGCCGGCGGTTGTCGCAGCGCCAGCTGCGGCCGGACTCCTCGGTGCGGCGCTGCGGCGCCTCGCTGCGGCCGGCCTGCGCGGTCACCATCGGGTTGGCGCACGCGGACGTGGCGACCGCGGCGACCAGCTCCTCCTCGGTGAGCACACCGGCCCGGAACCCGGCGCCGGTGAGCCGGCTCGACAGGTGCTCGGCCACGCGCGCGAGGCTCTTCTGCGCGCCGACCACGCCGCCCCCGCGGGCCGCGACGGCCTCCGGGCACAGCTCGGGGTCGAGCTTCAGCGCGATCCAGGTGATGCGCACCGCCGGCGAGCCCGTCTGGGCCTGCAGCGGCGCGTAGTTGCTCACCGCGACGGACTGCTGCGGCAGGTGCAGCGCGGGCGCCGGCTGGGTGTGCAGCACGATCTGCGCCGACTCCAGTCGGATGCCGTCGACCTCCAGCGCGTCCCGCACCAGGGCCACCGGCAGCGGGCGCCGGCTGCGCTCGGCGCGCAGCGCGGTGGCGTCCGACTCGACCTGGAGCACCGCGGTCAGGAAGCCCCCGTCACCGACCATGCCGACGGGACGCTGGTCCCGGTCGTCGCCCCGGTTGTAGCTGTACGTGCGCAGACTCGGGTCGCACTCCACGGCGGGTGCGAGGCCCGGCTCCGTGCCCGGCGGCACCGGCACGCCCGCCGCGCGCCGCTTGCGGGCGCGCAGGGCGAGGATCGTGCCCAGCCACTCCGGCAGGGAGCGCCCCCGGCGGCGTACGAGCGCCAGCAGCAGGAGCAGGGCGGCGACCGCGCCCGTCGCGATCAGCGCGACCGTGCCGATCACCCAGCCGCACACGACCAGCGCGGCGGCCAGCTCGATCATCACGAGCCGCTGCACGCCGAACGAGCCGCCGCGGCCCGAGCGCGACTTCAGATGCGGGGAGACGGCACCTCGGTACGGAGCGCCGCCGGACCGCGCACCGCGTCCGCCCCGCTCCGGAATGTGTGGTGCCTGTGAAGGAGTGGGGGACCCCTGTGGGGAACCCTGCCGCGAACGGTCACCCGATCGTGACCTCGATTGCGACCGCGATCGAGCCCGCGTTGCGGAAGCCATCACTCCAAACCCCCCGAACTCTCCCGAAATCCCATGCGCAAAGGCCCCTCGAAGGTTCCACAGTCCTTGCCAGAAGGCCTCAGCACCCTACCCGTGCCACACGCGCACCGGCGCAACAGGCATAGTAGGGGCCGGGTCTGACCGCCGCGGCACGTACCGCAGGCGATCACGTCGACCGAAGACGGGGAAGACCGGGGGAACTCGCCCCCACGGCTCCGCACGGGGAGAGAGCGGACACAGATGGCATCACGGCGGGACGAACTCAACGCCTACACCTTCGCGAAGCGGCGCACGCTCGCGTCCTTCCTGCAGCCCTCTCCGACGGGCTCCGAGGAAGGCGCCCCGCGCCCGCTGCGCGCGGTGCTGCCCGGCACCATCGTCGGTGTCGTGGTCCTCGCGGTCTTCGGCGGCATCGGGATGTTCAGCCCCGCGGCCCCCAAGGAGTGGGACGCCACCCAGAAGAACGTGATCGTGGCGAGCGACTCGACGACGCGCTACGTGGTCCTCAAGACCGACGGCCAGAAGCAGCTGCACCCCGTCCTGAACACGGCGTCGGCCAAGCTGCTCCTCAAGGACTACACGGACGACGTCGTGACCGTCGACGAGAAGGTCCTCGACAGCGGCAAGCCCCCGCACGGCGCCACGCTCGGCATCCCGTACGCCCCCGACCGCCTGCCCTCCAGCTCCGAGGCCGAGGCCGGCAAGCGCTGGATGGTGTGCGAGCGCCCCAGCGACGGCGGCCGCGCCATCCAGAAGGCCGCGTTCGTCCTCGCGAAAAAGGAGTGGGGCAAGTCGGAGGGCCGCGACAAGCTCTCCGGCGGCCAGCTCATGTACGTCACCGACGCGGTCACCAAGGCGCAGTACGTCGTCGACGCCCGCGGCACCTCGTACAAGATCACGAACCCGGCGCAGCCCGGCCTGCTCAAGGCGCTCGACACTCAGCAGCGCGCCCCGCAGCGCGTCTCCGCCGAGTGGCTGCGCACGATGCACGAGGGCTCGCCGATCGCCATCCCGAACGTCCCCGGCCCGGTCGGCCAGACCGCGAACGCCGTCGCCGGCAGCGGCAACGCCCAGTACGACAAGATCGGCACGGTCCTCAAGGCGCTCGACGGCACGCGGATGCAGTACTACGTGGTGCTCCAGGGCAAGGTGGCCAGTATCTCCGAGTTCACCGCCCAACTCCTGCTCAACAGTGACCAGTTGATCGACGCCAACACGACCGGAAAGGCCGTGCAGGTGAACCCGGCCGCCGTCGCCGGCAGCGTGCCCTTCGAGGGCGAGGGCGCCAGGTGGCCCACGCAGGGCGCCGAGACGGTCAACAACGGCGCGAGCGCCACCAGCGGCCGCAACACGGTGTGCAACACGCTGCGTTCGGTCAAGGGCGGCAACACCAGCCTGTCGACATGGGCCGGCACGGACTTCCCCGCCGACCTGCCCACCGGTTCCTCCAGCGCGTACGTCACGCCTGGCTCCGGCCAGATCTTCCGCCAGTTCCAGGGCACCGAGACCAAGGCGGGCGGCGTCTTCCTCGTCACCGACACCGGACTGCGCTACGCCCTCCAGTCGAACGCGGACAGCGCCACCGACGACAAGGGCATCGGCACGACGGAGAAGCAGCGCAAGGCGGAGCAGCAGGAGGCGGAGATCGCGCGCAAGCTCCTCGGCTACGACAACGTGGACCCGGCCCCGATCCCCTCGACCTGGTCGTCCTTCCTGCCCACCGGACCGCGCCTCTCGCAGGCCGCCGCACGGCAGCCGCAGGGCTCGTAGCGGACCGGCGGACGAGAGCAGGAGGGGAAGCCCGAACCATGGCGATCACCAGCAACTGGGCCCGCCGCACCGCGCGGCCGGCCGCCCTGTCCGCGGCCACCGCGCTGACCGCGTCGATGGCCGTGCTCGCCCTGCCGGCGGCCCCGGCGGCGGCGGACAGCGGACAGTGCACGTTCGGCGGCAAGAAGTACGCGGGCCGGCCGTGGGCGCTGCAGCGCGTCAACCTCGACGACCTGTGGCAGAGCGCCACCGGCAAGGGCGTGCGCGTCGCGGTCATCGACACGGGCGTGGACGTCAAGAACCCGCAGCTGAAGAGCGCCGTGGACGTGGCCTCGGGCGGCAATTACCTGCCGCCGAAGGACGACAAGGGCAAGAAGATCGAGGGCCGCGGCAACGCGAAGGGCACGACCGACACCGTCGGGCACGGCACGCGCGTCGCCGGCATCATCGCCGCGCGCAAAGCGAGCGGCACGGGCTTCGTGGGCCTCGCCCCGGAAGCGACGATCATCCCGATCAAGCAGAACGACGCCGAGGGCCACGGCAACTCCGACGACCTGGCGAAGGCGATCAACCACGCGATCCGCCAGCGTGCCGACGTCATCAACATCTCCCAGGACACGGAGAAGGCCCTGGAGCCCGGCTCCACCCTGGAGACCGCGGTCAACGCCGCCCTGCGGAAGAACATCGTGGTCGTCGCCTCCGCGGGCAACGACGGCCTCGGCGGCAACGTGAAGAAGACCTACCCGGCCTCGTACAAGGGCGTCCTCGCGGTCGCCGCGTCGGACCGCAACAACGAGCGCGCCGCCTTCTCGCAGTCGAACGACGACGTCGGCGTGGCCGCGCCGGGCGTCGACATGATCTCCACGGTCCCCCTGGGCGGCCACTGCTCCGACAACGGCACGAGTTTCTCGGCGCCGTACGTCGCGGCGGTCGCGGCTCTGATCAAGCAGCACCACAAGGACTGGACGGCCCAGGAGGTCGTCGCCCAGATCGAGCAGACCGCCGAGCGTTCCATCAACGGCCGTGACCGGCTCGTCGGCTGGGGCGTCGTCGACCCGGTCCGCGCGGTCACCGAGATCGCGGACCCGAAGAACCCGATCCAGGCCCCGCACGCGGACCCGGACGCCATCGACGCCAAGCCCCCGGAGATCCTCCCGGTCCCCCTCACGGAGACCGCGGACGAGCGCAACGCCCGCCTGGCCACGTACGTCCTCGTCGGCGGCCTGATCGCGGTGGCGGGCCTGGGCGGCACGGCGGTCGCGGTACGGGACGCGCGGCGCCGCAAGGCACGGACGGGCACGGACACGGGTACGGGGGCGGGCTCGTGACCGGCATGGCGGTCACCCTGTTCGTCCTGGCCGCGCTGCTGATCCTGATGGCCTGTGTGCCGGCCGACCGGTGGCGCGCGCTGCGCAGCCGCACCTACCCGTCGGGCGAGGAACTCACGACGTCGAGCGTCGTGGTGGGCCGCGTCTGCCTGCTGGTGATGGCGGGGCTGGGCATCTGGCAGGGCATCGACATGCTGAGGCTCGCGGCGCACTGACGCCCCCGGACCAGGAGTCTTCCGGGGGCGGACCCCGGCCTACAGCTTCGCGCAGGCGTCGGTGCGGGCCACCGACGCGGCGTAGGCCTTGACGAAGGCGAGCAGGTCCTCGGGGCCGGCCTTCCGGGCGACGCGCGCCGTCACCCAGATCGACCGGTCCGCCTTCCCGGATGAGGACGCCGGACACTCCACGCGGCCGACCGCACCCGTCTTCCCGTACACGTAGCGGCCGCTGTCCGCGGCGGCGTCCGTGGGGTCGACGCCCTGCGCGGACTGGGCCACGTCCTGGGCCGATACGTCGGCCGCGCGCTTCTCCACGGACGTGGACAGCGCCACCTCGCCGTCGACCGTCAGCCGGCACCGCCGTACGCCGACCGCCTCGGACGGCTCCTGCGCGGCCTTCTCGCCGGCAGGCAGCAGAGGTGTCAGCGCGCTGCCGGAGACCGGTGTCCCGCACAGGTCCGCCGGCACCGCGTACGCGCGCTCGGGCTCGGACGACGAGCATCCGACGGTCGAGGCACCGAGCAGCGCCGCTCCGACGACGAGTGCGGCCGCGCGGAGGCCACCGAACGGAAAGGTGTGCATGTGTCTGTCCATCATCCGGGAGACGACTGGGGTCAGCTGGGGATCTCGGTGTCGAGGTCCTTGGCCATGGCGTGGATGTCGGTGTTCGCGTCGTTGAAGCCGGTCGCGGTGCCCTCGCTCACCCACGTGTCGATCTGGTCGGTGTAGTTCGCGTGGTGCGCCTTGGCCGCCTCGTTCGCCGCGGCGTAGTTCGCGTTCGTGGCCGAGTCCTTGATGGTCTCCCACCGCGTGGCGACGTCGTGTCCGGCCTCGGAGCGGTAGTGCCCCTCGTCGTCCTTGAAGAAGGCCTCCATGACGACCGAGGTGACGGTGCCCGCCGCGCCTCCGGCGGCCGCGCCGACGACCGGCGAGGCGATGAAGCTCGTCCCGATGCCGACGCCGGTGCCCACGATGCCGGAGATGACGTTCTTCTTCTGGCTGACCGCGTGGTCGAAGTCGCCGTCCTTCTCGCCGGCCGGGCCGAGCACGGCCTCCTGACGCCCCTGCGCGAGAAGCCCGTTGAACTCACCGGACTTGCGCGACAGACTGGTGATCGTGTCCTTGGCGTCGTGCGGGTAGCGCTGGTCCTCGGGCAGGTCCGGGTTGAGGTGGTAGTCCATGAGGCTGGCCGTGTACGCCTTCTCGCCGACGTTCAACGCCGCGTACCCCTCCGGGTTCTGGCTGGTCGTCACCAGGAAGCGGGCCACGGCGTTGTGGTCGAGCTTCGCGTCCTCGCCCGCCAGCGGGTACAGCTTGTCCCAGCCGGAGTCGTCGCCCGCGACGGCGGGGCCGTCGGCCATCGCGCGGTGGATGTCCGGCAGGTACTCGGCGCCGATCTGGCCGAAGCTGTCGGACATGTAGCCGTTGTCCTTGAGCCGGTCCGGATCCTCGGAGACCGAGTCGACCAGCTCGCGCATGAGCCTGGCCTGGTCGGCCGTGTGCGCCGGGGTGTCCGCCGTGGGCAGCTCGCCCGCCGGGTGCCCGGTCGTCGCCGCCTCCAGCGCCAGCGCCAGGTTGTTCTGGCCCGTATGCAGGTCGTCGCCGTCCAGGTTCTGCTCCTCGGGCCACTTGCGGTCCTCGAAGAGGTACTTGAAGTTGTCGACGGGCTCCTTGCGGTCGTCGCCGTCCTTCGGCAGGTACTCCTCGTTGAAGAAGTCCGTGGCCGCGTCGGGGGAGTTGGACAGTCCCTTGAGGAAGCCGGTGAGCGGATCGGCGCCGCTGTCCTCGCCCATGCGGTTGAGCCAGGGCGTGCTGAAGCCCGGGCGCCACTTCAGGTTGTCGTGCTCTCCGTCGCCGGTGAGCTTGCGCTCGGTCTCCATGAGCTTGGTGCCGTAGCTCTTGAGGAAGTCGTCGTCGTAGTCGCCCGCCCGCATCAGGTTGCTCATGACCTGGAAACCGTCGGGGCCGAGTCCGTTGGGGCCGATCGTCTGGTCGCCCAGTCTGATCATGTCGCTCTTCCAGCCGGCCATGGCCGCTGTGTCGCTCCGCGTCGCGGTGGCGAGCGTCATGCTCAGGTTCCGCTGGAGGTCACCGAGCTGGTCCAGGCGCTCGCTGCCGACCTCCATGTTCACCTGCGGGTCGCTGATGCCCTCCCAGAACTCCAGCGTCTTCTTCGGGCCGAGCTGCGTCGCGAACCGCTCGGCGAACAGCGGGTCGTCCTTGTACTTCGACAGACCCGCGTTGATCTTGTCGAAGTCCGCGGGCGTGAGGTCCTCGGGCTTCTTCCCCGCGATCGCGGCCAGGTCCTCGGCGGCCTCGACCGCGTCCGCGGCCTCGTCACGGTCCTTGTACGAGGCGTCGCTGAAGCCCATCCGCGCGGTGTCCGCGACGGCCTTCAGCACCTTGGCCGCCGAGGCGTCGCTGTCGGTGGCCTTCTGCAGGATGCCCTGCACCTCGTCACGCAGAGCGGTGACATCGCTCTCGCTGTGCTCGGGGACCGTGGTCCCCTTCGCGGCGCGGTCCGGATGGATGTTCATGGTGACGGTGAATCCGCCGCCACCCGTGTCCATGACGGTCAGGTTCTTCTTCAGCCCGCGGTCGATCGCGGCCTCGAGGTCCTTCTTGTGCTGCTTGAGCTCGTCACGGGTGTCGCTCAGGATGTTGTGGACGGTCGTCGCCTGCGTGTGCGCGTCCGCGAACTCACCGGCCGTCTTGCCGATGAACTCCTTGGACACCTGGGCGTTCACCCCGGCCCAGTTGGCCTGGTTCGCCGCCTTGTGCAGCCCGTCCTCCGCGTCCTTCTTGAGGTCCACGAGATGCTGCACGAGCAGCTTCCAGTCGGCCACCGCTTCGTCGAGCGACGTGAAGTTGGCGAAGCGCAGTGCGTCGAGATCCATGACCGACCGTCTCTTCCTCTACTTCTGATACGTCCCGTAGCGCTGATGACGAGGGGAGGGCGCCGCCGCCCCGCGGCCCCGCCGCCGGCCCTCGCTCACGAGGACCTCGGACCATCGGACGACACGACGGCCCCACCCGGTTCTGCCGACGCGGCCGTCACTTCTTCTTCGTGTCGTAGACCGGGTTCTTCTCGCCCGGCTCGCCGACCCGCTCGTCGAACCCGGCGTCCAGGGAGGCGATGCTGCTCATCTGCCGCCAGATGTAGTGGTCGTCGCCCGCGTGGACCTTCTTCGTGGTCTGCATGTGGTTCGAGATCTGCGCGCACGCGTCCATCAGCGACTTCAGCTGCTCGTCCCAGCGGTCGGAGACGTGCTTGAGCCCGCCGCCGAGCGCGAACCCCTGTCCGCTCAGGTCACCGGCCGCCGTGTCGCTGGTCGGCACGGCGACGCGGGCCTTGTCCCACAGCTGGTTGTAGAGGGTGTGCGCGTGCGACCCGATCTTCGCCAGGTCCCCGTTCTTGACCTGGAGATCACCGGTCTGCGACGGCATCGGCGGCTCCCCGTCGGCACGGTTCAACCGCATCCCCGTCGTCTGCCGCCCGGCCGCGTCCGCCTTCAGCTGCTCCCACTCGTCCCATGCCATGAGCCGGCCTCCCCGTACGTCTCCCGCTGACGGCGCCCCTCGGGCGCTCCGCTTCGGCAGTCAAGCTAGCAACTGGCCCCGGCGTGCACAGGGCCCGCGAGCGATCGTCACAGTTCGCCCGTCCTGCGGATGCGGGCACCTCGTGAAGGATCCGTGACGGTTCCGGTCGGGCACCCGATTTCATGCGAATTCATGCGAAGGTACCCGGTCCGTCACTGGTGCCCGTCACCGGCTTCAGTGGAGCTCCAGCGTCAGAGGCGTCCGGCCACGGCGATCGCGATCAGCCCGGCCAGGCAGACGCCCAGCGCGGTCGCGAGCGGCGCCCAGCGGCGGGCTCTGCGCGCCCGTACGAGCAGCCACGCGGTGACCGCCACCACGACGAGTACGGCGACCGACGCCACGACGACCGGTGCCGGGTAACCGGCCCCGACGCCCGCCACGGTCAACCCGACGACCATCAGCGCGCGGACGGCGACCAGCACGGCGATCGTGGCGGTCAGCAGAAACGTGATGCGCCAGTTGCGATCGTCAACCTGAGCCAGCGATTCCGCCGACCCGGGCGCCGCCGGGTCACCCGGCAGCCGCGTACCGGCCCGGCTGAAATTCGTGTTCCCGTGCTTGTCGTTCGTCACGACGCGCACCCTACCCAGTCCCTGCGGGGTGCGAACGGCCCCGCAAGATCACATAACGGAACGGCCACTCCGGCCACCCCCCAGCCTGGCCGAAAACACCCCATACAACTCAAGCTGAAATCCGCTCCGCACTCCTCTGTGAAGCTTGTGTGCTCGCTCGCTTGCGCAAACTGGGGATCGATCAGGGGCTGGGGTAGCCTGCGTCTCCGCATGGCGGCACCCCGGTGGGGGACGAGGATGAGGTGCACATGAACCTGAAGGTCACGCCTTCGGATCTCGAGGGCTACGCGCGGCAGCTCGGCCGCGCGGCGGAGGACGCGGTGGCGTTCAAGAACCACTGCGGCCGGCACACCACCGTCGGGGCCTCGAACGAGGGCCTCATCAACCTCGTCCTGACGACGCACACGGCCACGGTGCAGCAGGTGAACTCGGCCTTCGACAAGCTGCAGAGCATCCTCAAGGCGGCCGACGGCGAGCTCGGCAGGTCCGCGACGTACTACATCAAGACGGACCGGTCGGTCGCCGCGAAGGCCGACGCCACGTACCCGCTGGTGAAGCGCCCCAAGTAGGCCGCGTACGGGCTGTCGGTACAGGTCGAAGAGAAAGCCGAGGGGGAATCCCCATGTCTGATTTCACGGACGTCAAGGAACCGACGTCGCTGCTGCACGCACCGAAGGCTCCGGAGGAGTTCTCCCAGGGCCCGATCCTCGACACCTTCAACGACTGCGCCGACCTCATGAGCCCCACGTACTGGGTGACCGAGGCGTACAACGCGGTGTTCGGCTACAACCCTCTCGACGAGGTCGTGCAGTGGTTCGCGGGCGACTGGGAGTCCTTCGCCAAGTGCGGTGACGTCTGGGACCAGTTCGGCAAGGCCGTCGCCGCGGTCTCCGACAACGTCGAGGCGGGCAACAAGACGCTCGACATCACCTGGGACGGCCGGGCCGGCGACGCCGCCTACAAGTACTTCTTCGAACTCGCGGGCAAACTCGACGAGGTCAAGGACCAGTTCGACAAGCTCAAGACCGAGTACGACCACCTGTCGCACGCCGCGTACTCCACCGCGGAGGCCATCAAGGGCTTCCTCGGCGGCATCATCGACGGCCTGCTCATCACGGCGATCGAGATCTCGGCGGGCACGCTGCTGTCGTGGACGGGCATCGGCGCGGCGGTCGGCTACGGCCTCGCCGCCCTGGAGGTCGCCAACATGCTGCGCCTGTGGGCCAAGGCCACGGAGGCCTTCGGCAACGCCCAGGCCATCGTCAACGGAGCCGTCGGCGTCATCGAGACGATCGCCGCCACCCTCTACGGCTCCCTGTCCACCTTCCCGGAGGTCGGCGCGTACGACCACCCGGACCCCTCGATCTGACGCTCATCCGCAAGGAGTTGCACCCGTGCCCGCAGACGACCGCGAGGAGCGCCGGATCGGCGACGCGGACCTGATGGACATCACCCGCGGCGACCAGGCCCGGGCCCGCTCGCTGCGCAAATCCCTCCAGAAGCTCGCCGAGGGCCTGGCCCCCGGCGACCCCCTGCGCGACATGGCCCGCGAGGTCCTCAGCGGCCGCATCGGCCTCCGCGAAGCGGCCCGCGTCCCCGCCTACTCCGAGGCCCTCGGCGACCGCACGGCCCAGGGCTTCCGCGCCTACGAACGCCTCTCCCCGCAGGAACGCCGCGAACAGGAAGCGGCGGCGCGGGCGTATCTGGCGGAACAGAGGGCGGAGATCGAACAGGAACGCCGGGACCGCAGGCGCTGAGCCCGCCCATGGCGGTGGCGCGGAGCTAAAGGGTCCCGGCGAACGCCATCACGGCCAAACACGCCAGGCCGAGCCCGCCCGCCCAGAGCAGCAGCGGCCAGCTCTCACGCCGCCGGGACCGTACGAGCAGGATCACGACGCCCCCGTCCGCGACGAGCCCGAGGACGGAGGCGCCAACCTGCCACGGTGTGACCCGAGCTGCGGTGCCAACCATCGTCATCCCGAGGAGTGCCAGACAGCTCGCACCGATCATGAAGGCGATCAGCCAGACGAGGGTGGTGGTGAGCCCGCGGCTGCGGTCGTCGAGCGCGGCCAGCTCCTCGCTGCGATCGCCCAGCCGAACGCCGCTGTCCTGAGGCTCTCGGTCTCCGTAATGCTTCATTCACGGAACGTTACCGCCCGGTGTGGCCATGCCCCGCCTCCGCGCTCCCGGCGTGGTCAACAACGAGCCCGCAACTCCGCATGAATGGCTGAACTGTCATGCGTGTCCTGCGAGTTGGCCTGCCGTTACCTGTGTACGCATCGACGCAGGAGAGGCCGGAGCAATGACACTGCGAGTGACGCCCTCGGATCTTGAGGGGTACGCCAGGCAGGTGGGGCGAGCCCATGACGACGCCGTGGAGTTCAAGCGCCACTGCGAGCGATTCACTCGCGTCGGGACATCTGACGTGGGGATCCTGAACCACGTCACCCGGGCACATGCCAAGGCGGTCACCGACGTCACATCGGCCATGGACCAGCTCGTCCTGATCCTCAAGGGAGCCGCGACCGAACTGCGGCGCAGCGCCGTCTATTACGAGAAGACCGACAGGCGGGTGGCGGCGAACCTCGATGCGACGTATCCGCGGGTCAAGCGACCGGTGAGCTGAGGGCGCGAAGATGGCTGCATTCTCGGACGTCACTGAGCCGACGGCTTCGCTCAGGCCTCCGGCGGAACCGGAGGAGTTCTCGCAAGGGTGGGGTCTGGACCTCTTCAACGATTGCGGTGACCTGGTCAGCCCGACCTACTGGGTCACCGAGGCGTACAACGCGGTGTTCGGCTTCAACCCCCTGGACGAGGTGCTGGAGAGCATCGCCGGAGACTGGGAAGGGTTCGCCAAGTGCGCTGACGTATGGGACCAGTTGGGCCAGGCGTCCGACGCGTTGTCGCAGAACATCACGGCGGGGAACGCGACACTCGACCGGACCTGGGACGGAAGGGCCGCGGACGGCGCCTGCCTCTACTTCTCCAAGCTGGCCGGCAGGCTCGACGAACTGAAGGAAGAGTTCGGGAAGCTCCACGCCGAGTACGACCGCCTCACCCACGCCGCGTACTCCGCCTTCGAGGCCGTCAAGGGGTACCTCGGGGGCATCATCGACGGCCTGCTGATCGCGGCGGTGGAAATGGCCGCCGGGACCGCACTGTCGTGGTCGGGCGCCGGCGCGCTCCTGGGCTACGGCCTGGCGGCCCTGGAGATCACCGACATGCTCAGCAAGTGGGGCCTCGCCACCAAGCGCATCGCGGCCGTTCAAATGATGCTGAACGGCGGTGTCGGCATCGTGGAAGGTATCGGTGCGGCGATCTACGGGCTGTTCGTCACCTTCGACAAGCTCGGGCAGTACGACCATCCAGCCGCGACGGTGTGACTCCGCCGGCTCCTCCTGAAGGGCCACGTGCCATGAACAAAGATCACCGCGATGTCGTCCAGGACCGGGATCTTATGGATCTCACCGGCGGCGACCAGGCCCGAGCCCGCGCCCTGCGCGCCTCCCTCCAGCGCCTTGCCGACGAGAGGGCGCCCGACGATCCCCTCCGCGAGATGGCGCGTGAAGTACTCCGCGGCCGTGTCGGGTTGCGGGAGGCTGCACGGATCCCGGCCTACGCGGAGGCGCTCGGCGAGCGCATGACGCGAGGCTTTCGCGAGTACGAGCGGCTCTCGCCGGACGAACGCTCCGAGCAGCAAACCGCGGCCCGGTGCCACCTCGCCGACCTGCGGGACGAGATCGAACGGGAACGGGCCGCGGGCGGCCGGTACGTCCTCAGGGGCGCCGAACGGGCACAGGGGCGAGGTCGGGCCAGCGGGTGAGCGCGGCGGCGCGCATGCGCCCGCAGAGCTCAGCCGTTCGCTTCAACGGCCCCCGCCCGCAAGCCGATTCCGCAACGACCCCCAGCCGATGAGCAAGCCGCTGGCGAGCCGTCACCGTCCCCCACTCCCAGTCCTCCTCCACCACCCGGGCCAACTGGTCGGTCACCCCGCGCTCCGCCCGCTGCACCAGTGCGTCACCCCGCAGGACCCACCCGGCGCACGCGTCGACCAGCGCCGCCTCGACGTCCTCGCCCGGTTCGGTACCGGTGGCGTCGCGCCAGGCCGACAGGTACGCCGACTCCGCCCGCGCCAACAGCGCGTCCGACGCCCGCGTCACACACCAGCACGTCGGAAACCCGATCCTCAGATAGGCCAGCTCCATCAACCCGCTGCCCAGCGAGGCCTGTTCGAAATCGATGAACCGGACGCCGTCGGGGGTGTGCAGGTCGTTGCCGGGGCAGGGGTCCCCATGCAGAAGCGCCGCTCCCGGAGCCTCCTCAAGCCGCTCGACGAGGGCACGGAGCTCGACGGCGACCTCGTCGCCGGCCGGGACCTCGAGCGCCCCGGCCAGCCGCAGAAAGGCGGCGACGTCCGCCTCACCGGGGGCCGACCACCGCGGCAGGGAGCCGCCGGCATCCGAGGCGCGCGCGGTGGCATGCAGATGGGCCAGGGACTCCGCGTACCCCACGATCCAGTCCTCGGCGGGCGGCCGATGCTCAAGATGCTCCAACACCACGACCAACTGGCCGGGTTGGACCCCCAATACCCTCGGCGCCACGGCCACTTGAGCCCGCCCGGCGATCCGCAACGCCGCCACCTCACGCGCGTACCGATCCGCCGCCTCCGGCCCGGCGACGAGCTGCTTGACCACGACCGGCACCCCGGACTCGAGCTCGACCCGCCACACCCGTGACCGCGGACTGCTCTCCAGCACCACGCTCTCCACCGGCACCCCCAGCTCTGCCCGCAGCGCTTCCCCGAACGGCGGCTGGTCTCGTGTCACGGTGCCTCCATGGCGTAGGAACGGTGCTCGCTGGCCGGTCGGTCCGTACCGCCGGCCCTCACGACCGGCCCGCAGCGTACGCGCAGGCCGCCGACCGTTCCGACCGGATTTCCGGCGGCAGAGTTTGCAGGTGCCGCGTGTGCGGACGCACTCATGGCATTTGTGGCCACTTCGTGAAGAGTTCGGGGTGGGTTCTGTCGGGTGTCTGAATTCATCCGTACGAGATTGGCCACATTCCCACTGATACGTCGAACGAGGTCCCCGGGGCAGGGCCCGATCGGCCCCGGAACTGCGTACCTGTCGTGGGCGAGTGTTGCTTCACGCGAGCAGAGTTGTCCGAATTGGCCCGGAAAGTAGGCGCTCTTGATGCAGTCTCGTGACGGAGTTATCGCAGAAGCTCGGTTGGAGTGGAAGTGCCGGGTGACTACAGTGGTCAAGGCGTTGTATGGCGTGACCAACTTTGCCATCGCGCGGTGAAGCAGTTCAGGGTGGACGGCCTGTCTCGACGGAGACCGGCCTACGGGGAAACGGGGAGGAAGGCGTCGTGCTTCCAGCAGACATGGTGGGAGGGCCCTCAGCGACGAGGGCGGCGAACCTTGAGGTCACGAGCGAAGCACTGACGACGTTCCAGAAGCGCGTCAACACGGTGCTCAGTGACCTGGACGCATCCGCCGGCAACCCGAACAAGGTGGGCGCGCAGACGATCAACAAGTCGTCGCTGCACAACGAGGGCGCGCTCGCCTTCCCTGAGGCCGAGGACCTGTTCAAGCAGTACCACGCGGTGCACCGCGAGCTTGTCACGCTCTCCAAGACGCTCAACCTGCAGATCGAGGCCATCGGCATCGCCGTGCAGGGCGCCCACCGGGGCTTCGACAACCTGGAAGAGGACCAGCGGCGGCGCTTCTGGGCGATCCAGACCGAGGTCGACCAGCTCCAGCGGACCCAGGAAGCGCAGCGAGAGGGCACGAAGCGCACCAACGACGCGACGAAGGGCGGTGGGTTCTGACCATGACGGACCACAAGCACGACGCAGACCGCGAGCGGGTGTCTCAGCAGAACACCTTCACCGACTTCGCGCACGACGTCGAGGACAACAACAAGGGCGGCCACTGGATCAACGGGATCTTCCGTTCCGTCATCGACGTGACGCCCGTCGGGCAGGCGCTCGACGGCCGGAAGTCCAACTTCGAGCGCTCCGACATCACGCTGAACCAGATGCTCGACATGGTCGATGCGACCAACCCGGAGGACCTCGAGACCTCCGGATCGGCACTGTGGGACGCACGCGACGCGATCAAGAAGGCCGCGTCCGAGCTCGACGGCCACATCACCAAGGTCCACTGGGTCGGTGAGTCCGGCGACAGCTTCCGCAAGTGGGGCGCGAAGCTCGTGACGTACGCCGAGGACCTCGGCAAGTACGCGGGCACCGCGGGTGACCAGCTCTCGGCCGCCTCGATGGGCCTCTCCTCTGTCCGGGGCGCCATGCCGCCCCGTGACGAACGCCCGGCGGACGAGCAGAAGATGAAGCCGTCCGACTACCCGGCTGCCAAGCAGGTGGACAGCAACGACAAGTACGCGGCGGCGGTCAAGGTCGAGAAGCACCGCCAAGAGGCGATCAACCAGATGAATCGCCTGTCCTCGTACTACGCGGTGTCGACGGAGCAGCTCCAGACGCTGCAGGAGTCGCCGCCGAAGCTTGAGACGATGCCGAACGTGGGTGTGCCGAGGCCCAAGCGTGGCGAGTACAACGGCGGCGACGGTCAGGGCGCTGGTGGCACTGGTGACTCCGGTTCCATCGGTGACCAGACGGGTGGCACGCGTCGCGTGCAGGAAGACCTGACATCGACGCCTCCGCGGGCCGATGGGACCGTCAAGCCGACCGTACCGCCGGCCGATGTGGACGGCAGCATCACCGTCCCGGACCGTCCCGTGGGCACGGAGATCGACAGCGTCGACACGCTGCCGAGGCCGACCACCAACACGCCGCCTCCGACGACGACCGGCCCCACGAACATTCCCAACGCGCCGACACCCACCGGCCCTTCGGGCCCCGGTTACGTCCCGCAGTTCCCGCCCACCGCGACCGGCCGCACCACCGGCCCGGGCGCTACGCGCAACCCCCTGACGAGTCAGGGACCTGGCCAGAGCCGAACGGGTCAGGGCCGCACCAGCGGACCCGCGGGCACGTCCCAGCAGCGCTCCATGGGGCGTGGCGGCGGTAGCACCGAGATGGGGCGCTCGACCTCGACGGGTCGCTCCGCGGGCGCCCCGGGCAAGGGCACGCCGCCGTCCGGCCGCGCGATCACCGGTGGGACCGCGCGTCCCACCAACAAGCCGACGGCACCGGGTACTGGTGGCGGCAAGGGAGTCGGCCGTTCCACCGGCGTCGTGGGCGGTCGCCAGACCCCGACGGGTCGCGCGGGCACCACGAACCAGGGCGGTTCGCGGATTCCGCGCGGTTCGGTGATCGGCACGGAGGGTGCCGGTACAAACGGCCGCTCGACGGCCGGTCGTGTCGGACAGCGGGGCGTCTTCGGTGCTCAGGGCTCGACGGCCGGCGGCCCCGCACGTGGCGGTGCCGGTCGCAACGCCGCGGCCACTCGCGGTGGTGCGGGCCTGGTCGGCGGCGCCGGCAAGAACCGCAAGCCCAAGGAAGAAGAGGCCGAGACGTCCGAGCGGCCCGACTACGTGGTCGAGGACCCGAACACCCACCTGCCCGCCGACCGGCGCGATGTGCCGCCGGTCGTCAACTGAAGCCGAGCGACGAGGACAGCCAGCAGCATGAAGTCAGGGATCAGCCGACGAGCCGACCGTTCCCCGATGGGCCGGGCGCGCGGGGCAAGACGTGTGCGTTCGGTCGGGGCGGTCGTCGGTGCGCTGGCTGTCATGGGCGTCGGGTTCGCTCCCAATGCGGCGGCGTACGACGCCCAGTCCAAGCAGTGGTACCTGGACGCGATGCAGGCCGAACAGATGTGGAAGGTCAGCACCGGAAAGGGAATCAAGGTCGCGGTCATCGACACTGGTGTGAACGCGTCGACGCCGTCGCTCAAGGGGCAGGTCCTGGCCGACGAGGTCCCCAAGTCGGTTTCGTACCACGCCACTCATGACTACACCAGCCATGGCACGACGATCGCCGAGCTGATCGCTGGAACGGGCGCGGGCGGCGGGCTCAAGGGTCTTGCGCCCGGAGCGAAGATCGTGCCCTTCCGTGTCAACCTCAAGGGCCTGGATGACAAGGCCGAAGAGGCGAGGACGCCTGATACGGCTACGGCGATCCGCGCGGCGGCCGACTCAGACGTGCAGATCATCAACATGTCTTTCGGCAGTGACACCGTCGACCCCGACGAGGAGAAGGCGCTCGAGTACGCGGCCTCCAAGGGGAAGCTGCTGATGGTGGGTGTCGGTAACGAGGGTGGGGGCACTGGGAAGATCGGTTATCCGGCTGCCTACCCCTACTCGGTGGGCGTCTCGGCCGTAGACAAGTCGGGGACGGCCACGAAATTTACTTCGCACGGACAGTACGTCGACCTTGCCGCACCAGGCGAGGACTTTCCGCGCTGGTGTGACACGACCTTCAAGGCTTACTGCGACAGGGGGCAGGGCACGAGTCAGGCGACCGGTGTCGCCTCGGGCGCTGCGGCTTTGATCTGGTCCGCCCACCCGGACTGGACGGCGAACCAGGTCCTGCGTTCGCTGATCGACACGGCCGGCCGCAAGTGGAAGAAGAGCGACCCGAGCACGTACCTGGGCTACGGCATCATCCGCCCGCGGGTGGTTCTGGAGAACCCGGACTACAACCCCGGCCCGGCCGACACGGACCCGCTCTCCAAGGAGAACGGCGGCCCCGCTAAGACCACCGAGAAGTCGAACGGCGCCAAGCCCTCCGCTTCTGCATCAGGCTCGTCACAGCCCACGCAGAAGGCTTCAGAAGTCCCGGCGGAGGCGGCAGGATCGGAAGCGGAATCCTCAAGCGACAACAACACGTTGTGGATTGCGCTCGGTGCGGTCGCGGCAGTCATCGTGATCGGCGGCGGCGGTTTCGCCGTACTCCGGGCGCGACGCGGTCAATAGGACTTTCAACCGTGGGGTCCCTGCGTTTCTTGGGTGGACCACGGGGGAGCGGTTCGGCCTCGCATCGGGGCACGAGCCACAGCAACAGCAATTAAAGGCAGACCAAGAAGGGCAGGGGCAGCATGGGAACGCCGAGGCAGAAGCTTGAAGATCAGCAAGTAATCGCACTCGAGAAGCGGATGTCGGAGAAGTACGAGGGCATCCGCAAGCGCGTGCACAACCTGCAGGGCGTCATCGACAGCCTTGAGGGCCAGTGGCAGGGCATCGGTCGTGCTGCCTTCGACAAGAAGCAGTACGAGATCAACGAGTCCCTCCAGAACATCGGCAAGATCCTTGCCGACGTCATCGACTCGATGAACAAGACCCGCAACATCAAGGACAACACTGAGGACGACGTCCGCGCATCCGTCGCGAAGATCGACGTCAAGGACGGTGCGCCGACGGTTTCCGCACCGCCGTCCTCGCTGAGCACCTTCTGACGGTTGGGTCCTCAGGACAGCAACATCCCCTCTGAATCCCAACAGGCACCGACGAGCGAGACGAGGTAGACGAAGATGGTCAGCAACGGAGACGGCCTGCTTGTCACTTATGACGGGCTGGACACGGCAGCCACCCAGATCGGCAACGAGGCCAAGGCCCTCGAGCAGGACCTGGAGGAGCTCAAGCAGATGGTCGTGAAGAGCCTCCAGTACTGGGAGGGTGAGTCGCAGAGCACCTTCGACCAGAAGCTCCACCGCTGGGACAAGGAAGCCAATGACATCCACACGGCGCTGACCGGCATCGGTCACGTCGTCGGTCAGTCCGGCGGCGACTACATGGGCGGCGACAAGAAGGCTGCGAGCTACTTCCAGTAGGTCGTCATCCTTCAGTCTGAGGTGGGGTGGGCGCGCGCGGGAGGCGCCCACCCCCTTCTGTTGCCTCGGATCTCAAGCGACCTCCTGCGATTCAGCCCTGGTTAGGAAAGGACACATCCGGCATGGCGTTCGGGCCTCCGCCTTCACCGTTCACTCAGTCGCGGCAAGCGGAGTCGAGGGACCGCAAGAGGCGAAGGAGCATCGCGCTCGTCTCGCTGGGTGTCGTTGCCGGTGTCCTGGCCGTCGGTGGGTGGCTCCTCTGGCCCAAGGCGACGGAGCCCGTCGACAACTTGGCACCGCACTCTCAGGCGGCTGACGCGCCTGACGACATCAGGGAGACCGTCGAAGATCTGCCGGGCAAGGGTGGGGCCGGCCACTTGGAAGTCTCGATGATGGCGACTGACTTGAAGCCGGGGAAGACGGTGTCGACGCCTGGAATGTGGGTCACAGACAAGACCCTCGTCAAGGGCAGGGACACGTCTCTTCTCGGCGTGAGGATCAAGGACGATACCAACGCCTGGACGAAAGAACTGCCAGGTGAGATCTGTGCCACCACGCCTTATGTGACGGTCGACGGGCGAACTGCGGTGCTCTACGAGGACCCCCAGCGTGGCAATGGTTGCAACCACCTGTTGATGTTCGATCTCGACACGGGGAAGCCCCTCTGGGAGTCCACGATTCCCTGGAAACGACCTCCGATGGGTGAGCCCACACGGGTCACCATGACGCGTGGAGTGGTCGTCACTACCTGGCAACAGGGGTCGGCGGGTACAGACATGCGTACCGGCAAGATGCTGTGGGAGAGAGGTCGGACCAAGGAGTGCTACGACGGCCAAGCTGCAGGCGGCGAGGCGCTACTGATCCGGATCGACTGCGCGGTCGCCGGAGGCCTCGATGACGTTCGCTATCGGATCGAGAAGGTCGATGCCCGCACCGGCCATGTGACCTGGTCCTATCCGGTCGCGCAGGGCGTGGATCTGCCCTACGTCGTTTCCAGTTCGCCAGCCGTCCTGGCGGTCCAGGCAGGCGAACACGAGGTGACCGACCTTCTGTCCCTCGACAAGCACGGAAAGCACAGTGCCACGATCCGGATGGAAGGCACGCACTACAACGTGGACTGCAGTGCCGAGCGTGGAGACGGTTGTGCGGGCGCGCTCGTGGCCGAAAACCAGGTGTTCATCGCCAGCGGATCCGCGAGTGAGGAATTGGGCAACAACACCAACTGGATTGTCAGTTTCGATCTCGCGACGGGGAAGTCCGGCGTGAAGTTCGACGCCGGGCAGGACCAGCAGTTGCACCTCATCCGCATGAGCGGAGACCGGGCACTGGCTGTCAAGGAGGGCACCGACGAAGCGACGCCGCTGTCTCTGGTGAGCTTGGACCCGAAGACAGGTAAGCAGCAGACCTACTTCTATTTCAGTATGCCGCCGGAGAGTGGCAGCGCAGATGGACGGTCAATCATCGCCATCGAAGACGGACGGCTGTTCATGGGGAATGAAGCGGTACGAGGTAAAGAGAAGGATGGAATCTCGGAAGCTCGTTACATGGCCTTCGGGGTGGGACCAGCCAAGTAAGACCCCTGCGCAAAGCCTGTTCTAGTGCGTCTCAGACCGGATGAGCCGCGTTGCTCAGACAGGGCGGCTTCAAACTTCCCCTCACTCGCCTGGGCACGTGCGTCGCCGACGGCACCCGCACCGCTCCCCGAATACACCCGTCGCCGAGATGCTCTTCGTTATCCATGGGCAACGCCCGACCCGTGCCGAGGCCAGGACGCCCCACTGCGGGGTCCGGGCCTGGCTGTCGACGTTCTCAGTGGCTCAAGGGCCCTTGGCCCCAGGTTCGGGCCGCTGATCCGTCACTCAGCGGCGCCCGAACCCTCCACCCCCGGCGCCGGCTCCAGATCGAACTCCCCGTCCCGCGCCCCCAGCACGAACGCCGTCCACTCCGCCTCCGTGTACCGCAACACCGTCCCCGGCTCCAGAGAAGACCGCATCGCCACCGCCCCGCCCGGCAGGTGGGCGATCTCCACGCGCTCCTCGTGCTGCTCCGTGCCGGGCGCGCTGTGCCACTCCACGCCGGAGATGTCGAGGGCGTAGAGCTCGTCCTTCTCGCGCTCCTTGCGGGCCTTCATCTCCTCCGGCGTCTCCTTCGGAGTGCCCGCCGGCGTCTCAGGCTGCTCCTCGCGCCGTGCATCAGGCCGTGCCTCAGGCCGTGCCTCGGGCTGCCGAGCGTCCCGCGCCGCCTGCTGGTCCTGTGTCTCCGCCATGGTGAGCGGCCCCTTCCGGACGTCCGAACCACCGCGGCCCGCCATGAACCGCAGCTGTGGCCAGCCTACTTGCGGCGGGTACGGCGAAAGGGGGGGGGGGGGGGCGGGGGCGGCGAGGTCGGCGCGCAGGCCCCGCACCCCCCCGCCCCGCCCGCAGCGAGC
>NZ_JBHYTK010000073.1:27425-36476 GCF_042749255.1 Streptomyces sp. NPDC059524
ACCGCCCCCCCCCTACAACCGCCGAGGCGCCCACCCACCTTGCGGGGGGAACGGCTAAGGGGCCCCAGGCATAACAACGAATATCACCCGGCGGCCCCTCCACCTCACGTGCTACAGAGGGCCCGGCCCAGGTCCCGGGCTCAGTCCTCCAGACCGATCTGGACCAACGGCTTGCCCCGCTTGCGCGACACGAACGTGCCCCGGCCCGCCGGCATCGGCCGCGGTCGCAGACCGCCGAGCAGATCGCCCTCCGCCGGGTCACCGGCGAGGAGCACGCCCTGCGCGCCCAGCTCCTTGATGCGCTGCATGAACGCCTCGTAGCCGGCGCGGCCCGCGCCCGCCGTCGAGCGGGCGATGATGAAGCGGACGCCCACGTCGCGCGCGAACGGCAGCAGCTCGGTCAGGCCCGCCAGCGGGTTGCCGCTCGACGTCGACACCAGGTCGTAGTCGTCGATCACCACGTAGACCGTCGGACCGCTCCACCAGCTGCGGTCGCGCAGCTGCTGCGCCGTCACGTCCGCGGTCGGCGTCCGGCGCTGCATGAGGTCGGCCAGCGCGTCCATGTGGTGCTGCATCTGGTTCGACATCGGGATGTACTCGGCCAGGTGCGACTTCGGCGTCACATCGAGCAGCGAGCGCCGGTTGTCGACGACGAACAGCTTGCAGACGTCGCCGCTGTAGCGCTGCGTCAGCTGCCGGATGAGCAGCTTCAGCAGGTTCGACTTGCCGGACTCGCTCTCGCCGAAGACCAGGAAGAACGGGTCCTGCTCGAAGTCCACGAACACCGGCTCGAGGTTGTCCTCGTCGAGGCCGAACGCGATGCCCCGCTCCGGGAACCGGTCGCCCGGCGGCAGCTGGCGCGCCGGGAACTCGCGCGGCAGCAGCCGTACCGGGGGTGCGCCCGGCGCCGTCCAGTGCCGGGTCACCTCGGCGGCGAGCGCGGTCGTCGCCTCCGCCAGGTCCGTGTCCGAGGACAGACCGTCGATGCGCGGCACCGCCGCCATGAAGTGCTGCTTCTGCGGCGTCTGACCACGACCGGGGACACCCGTCGGCACGTTGGCCGCGACCTTGCGGTCGAACTCGGAGTCCATCGTGTCGCCGAGCCGCAGCTCCAGGCGGTTCATGAGGTGGTCCTTCATGTTCGCCCGGACCTCCATGGACCGCGACGCCGTCACGACCACGTGGATGCCGTAACCGAGACCGCGCGCCGCCATGTCCAGGACCAGCGGCTCCAACGCCTCGTAGTCCGAACGGAAGTTGCCCCAGCCGTCGATCAGCAGGAACACGTCGCCCCACGGCTGGTCGGTCATCGAGATGTCGCCCCGCGCGCGGCGCGCGCGGAAGTCGGCGATCGACGCGATGCCCGCCGTACGGAAGTACTCCTCGCGGCGCGTCAGCACGCCGTACACCTCGGCCGCCGTACGGCGCACCTTCTCGGGGTCCAGACGGGAGGCCACGCCACCCACGTGCGGCAGCCCCTCGACGGCCGCGAGACCGCCACCACCGAAGTCGAGCCCGTAGAACTGGACTTCCTGCGGCGTGTGCGTCAGCGCGAACGACGCCACGATGGAGCGCAGCAGCGTCGACTTGCCGGACTGCGGACCACCCAGGATCTGCATGTGACCGGCCGCGCCGCCGAAGTCCACCCACAGCGGGTCGCGCCGCTGCTCGTACGGCTTGTCGACGAGGCCCACGGGGATGACCAGACGGCCGGCGCCCTCGTACCCGGGCTGGGTGAGCCCGCGGCCCTGCACGGGCGCGAGGCCGGGCAGCAGCGAGTCGAGCGACGGCGGGCTGTCCAGCGGCGGCAGCCACACCTGGTGCGCCGCCGGACCCTGCGCCTCGAGGCGGCGCACGATCACGTCGAGCACGGTGTCGGCCAGCGCGTCGTCCTTCTCGTCGCGCGGGGCCTGCGCCTCCTCCTCGCGCTGCGGCGGCAGCTGCACGTACTGCACCGGCACCTGCGCGGCCGTGAACAGCACCGGGCGCCGGTCCACCGGAAGCGGCCCGCCGGGCGTGGCGACCCGCGCGGAACCCGTGCGGTACACCCCCGAGACGTAGGCCGCCTTGAAGCGCACCATCTCGTCGGTGCCGAACTTCAGGAAGCCGGAACCCGGCACGTTCGGCAGCTCGTACGCGTCCGGGACACCCAGCGCGGCACGGGACTCGGCCGCCGAGAACGTCCGCAGACCGATGCGGTACGACAGGTACGTCTCCAGGCCGCGCAGCCGGCCCTCCTCCAGGCGCTGCGAGGCGAGCAGCAGGTGCACGCCCAGCGAACGGCCGATGCGGCCGATCTGGACGAACATCTCGATGAAGTCCGGCTTCGCCGTG
Source organism: Streptomyces sp. NPDC059524 (assembly GCF_042749255.1). Classification (NCBI taxonomy): domain Bacteria; kingdom Bacillati; phylum Actinomycetota; class Actinomycetes; order Kitasatosporales; family Streptomycetaceae; genus Streptomyces; species Streptomyces sp. NPDC059524. Next base: position 29,760 of record NZ_JBHYTK010000073.1, read on the forward strand.
AGCAGTTCGGAGAACTCGTCGATCACCAGGACGAGCGAGGGGATCGGCTGCAGCGGGGCACCGGCCGCGCGTGCCTTCTCGTAGTCGTGGATGTTCGCGTAGTTGCCCGCGTCGCGGAGCATCTCCTGGCGGCGGTTGAGCTCACCGCGGATGGAGTCACCCATACGGTCGACGAGCGTCAGGTCGTCCGCCAGGTTCGTGATGACGGCCGCGACGTGCGGCATCTGGGCCATGCCGGCGAACGTGGCACCACCCTTGAAGTCCGCGAGGACGAAGTTCAGCGTCTCGGAGGAGTGGGTGACGGCGAGGCCGAGCACCAGGGTGCGCAGCAGCTCCGACTTGCCGGAACCGGTGGCGCCGACGCACAGACCGTGCGGGCCCATGCCCTCCTGCGCCGCCTCCTTGAGGTCGAGCATCACGGGCCGGCCGTCGTCGCCGACACCGATCGGCACGCGCAGCCGCTCGGCCTGCGAGCGCGGGCGCCAGGTGCGCTTGGTGTCGACGGTCGCGGCGTCGCCCAGGTTCATCAGATCGGTGAACTCCAGGTTGGCCAGCAGCGGCTCGTCGTCGCTGTCGCCGCCCGTCGCCATGCGCAGCGGCGCCAGCTGGCGGGCGAGCGCCTCGGCGCCCGCGTACGACAGCACGTCCGGCGTGCCCTCGTAGACCATGCCGTGCGCCGACTCCAGGCGCAGCATCTTCGGGTGCACGACGATCGACAGGTCGCCGCGGCCGGCGCTGAGGTCGCCGGGGACGACCTCCAGGACCGTCACACCCTGCAGGCCCTCGGGGGAGGCCAGGATCGAGGTGGGCGGCAGGGAGACGCAGTCCAGGACGACCACCAGGTGCGGCTGCTCGGGGACCGGGGCGCCACCGGGGTGGAAGCGCGGGCGGCCCTCCAGACGCGGGGTGAGCAGCTCCTCCAGCTCCACCGGGTCGGTGGTGATGAGGCGGCGGCTGCCCGCGCCGTCCGTCTGGCCCGGCACCTGGGAGTGCGGCAGCCACTTGGCCCATTCCCACTCGCCGACCGTCTCGCGCCCCGCGGCGACCGCGACGACGAGGTCCTCGGGGGAGTGCAGCGAGGCCAGGGAGGCGGCCACGGCGCGCGCGGTGCCGCGCACGGTCGTCGGCTCGCCGCTCACGGACACGTGGTAGAAGGCGCGCAGCGAGACCGCCATCGGCAGGTCCTCGAGCGTGCTGTGCGTCGCCAGGAAACGCTGCATGGCGCCGGCGGTCAGCGGCTCCAGCTCGTCGACCGGCGCGGTCTGCGGCGGCACCAGGGGAGTGGCCAGACCCTGCGCGCCGAGCCCGACGCGCACCTGTCCGAAGTCCTCGTCACCGGTGCGGCGCTCCCAGACGCGGCTGCCCTCGGCGACCAGCGCCCACAGTTGCTCCGGCGAAGGGTGCAGGTAGTACTGCGCGTCGCGCTGCTTCCTGGCGGTGCCGAGGGCGTCACGGCGCGTCTGCGACAGGTAGCGCAGGTAGTCGCGGCGCATGTCCGCCATCTGTCCCTGGTTGCCCCTGCGGTAGCGGACCAGCATCGCGATGCCCATCGCGATGGTCGACGCCACCATCACCATGCCCATGATGCGCATGAACGGCGGTGACGAGGGGTTGAAGAAGAACACCACCGAACCGCCCATGCCCAGCATGGGCAGGATCTGCATCAGGGCGCCTTCCTGCTGCCCCCGCGGAAGCTCCGGCGGAGGCTGCAGCACCACCTCTTCCGTGGGCACCTCGGACGGCAGTGCCCGAGGTGGGCGCTTGACGACGATGTGGCTCACTTAGCACCAATTCCCTTGCCGGACCGAGCTTTTCCGTCCGCCGCCCCGTGTCAGGCGGACGTCGATCGCGGTTCGCGATCCTACTGACAACCACTGACAACGGCGGGCGGTAGGGTGCCGGAGGTACGCGTGAGCAGTTGCGAACGAGCCCAGGAAAATCGGGCATTGCACGCGGTTCGGAACGTGTGGTTCCCACTCGGCCCGGGCGGAACGGCCCGTGTGACCGGCCCTGCGCCGCAACACAGGCCAACGTACACAGGATCTTTACAGAAGGCCTTCGCGAACAAGGGGGAACAGCAGGTGAGCATGACGGCCTCCGCGCCGGCCGGCCGGACCGGCGCAGCGGGTCCCGGAGCTCCCGCGTCTGCGGGCACGGGCCTCGGATTCTGCCGCGTCACGATCGTGGCGCCCGACAGCCGCATCGACGTGGCACTGCCCGACGACGTGCCGGTCGCCGACCTGTACCCCGAGATCCTGCGGCTCTCCCAGCAGAGCCCGGCCGAGGGGGCGCCCGTCGGCTACCACCTCGTACGCCGCGACGGCACGGTCCTCGACAGCGCCCGCTCCTTCTCGGCGCAGCGCATCCTGGACGGCGAGCTGCTGACGCTGCGCCCGTTCTCCGAGTCGCTGCCGCCCGCGGTCTACGACGACGTGTCCGAGGCCGTCGCCTCCGCCGTCACCAAGGACCGCACCCTGTGGAGCGGCGACCTCACCCGCGCGGCGGGCCTCGTGGCCGGCGGCATCCTGCCCGCCCTCATGGCCTTCGTCGCGTGGAACTCCGAGATCCGCCACGACATGCACAGCCTCCAGGGCATCCTGGCCGCCGTCGCCGGCGTCCTGCTGATCACCCTGGCGTGCGTACGGGGCCGCGTCTACGACGACCGCGGCTCGGCCGTCGCGCTCGGTCTCGGCGCCCTGCCGAACATCGCGGTCGCGGGCTCCGGCCTGCTCCCGCTCTCCGAGGGGCAGGGCATCGGCCGGCTCCAGTTCCTGCTCGCCTGCGCGGCGGTCCTGGTCGCGTCCGTGGTGCTCACCCTGGTCTCGCCCGGCGGTGACGGGCCCTTCGTGGCGTTCGTCTTCGCCTCGCTGATCGGCCTGATCACCACCTTCATCGCGATCCTCACGCATCTCAAGCCGATCGAGACGGCCGCCATCGGCGCGCCGCTCTCCGTGAGCGCCCTCGCGTTCCTGCCCGGCCTCTCCATGCGCTTCGCCCGCCTGCCCATCGGCTTCGAACCGCCGAACCCGGGCCGTGCCGGCTACGACACGACCGCCGACCCGTCGGGCGTCCACGAGGCCGTCGACGCCGAGCGCGTCGCCGCCCAGGCCCGCCGCGGCCACGAGCTGCTCGTCGGCCTCGTCGGCGGCTGCGCCCTCGTCTCCGTGGGCTCCTCGATCGTCCTCGGCTTCTCCAGCAACGTCTGGGGGCAGCTGCTCGCCCTCGCCACGGGCGTCGCCATGCTGATGCGCGCGCACCTGTTCCGCTACACGGCGCAGGTCGGGGCCACGCTCGCCGCCGGTCTCGCCGCGCTCGTCTTCCTGGGACTCGGCCTCGCCCTGCACCCGCCGGTCGACTACCTGCGCGACGCGATCTTCAAGAACGACACCACGGCCCTCGACATCCGCACCGTGTGGATCATCGCGGCGATCGGCGCGGCCACCGCCCTGGTGACCTCGATCGGCCTGATCACCCCGCGTCGCGGAGTCACCCCCTTCTGGGGCCGCTTCCTGGAGATCGCCGAGACGTTCGTCCTGCTCACGCTGATCCCGCTGGCCCTGGCCGTCTTCGACGTCTACGCGTCGGCGCGGGCCATGACCAGCTAGCAGGGACCCCGGTCGGGGGTGCACCCGACGGCTGGTACGCTGTGTGACGGCCGTTTGTGTACGCGCCCCCGGCATCAGCTGGGAGCAGCGCCCAGCGGATCCCCGCCTCCCGAGTTACGGAAGCTCCCCTGAGATGTAGACCAGGGGCACTCGGCGGCACGAAAACTCTACGAGGAGTAAGCGTGGCTCTCGACAACGCTACGAAGAAGCAGATCATCGCCGAGTTCGGCCAGAAGGAGGGCGACACCGGCTCTCCCGAGGTTCAGGTGGCCATGCTCTCCCGCCGCATCTCGGACCTGACCGAGCACCTCAAGACGCACAAGCACGACCACCACTCCCGTCGTGGTCTGCTGATCCTGGTCGGCCAGCGTCGCCGCCTCCTGCAGTACCTGGCCAAGAAGGACATCGCGCGCTTCCGTGTCCTGGTCGAGCGCCTCGGCATCCGCCGCGGTGCGGCCGGCGCCCGATAAGACGCCGAAAGGGGAGCGGTTCCCGATTGAGGGGGCCGCTCCCTTTTGCTGTACGTGCGCACTGTCACACAGGCTTTGTAGTCTGGTGACGTACGAGTACGCGTGACGCGTGCTCGAGACGAGGAACAGCGCAGCCCTCGCCGCCGCCGGTCCTCGGTAGTGGCCCCCGGAGACGCAAGAGGATCCCCGGGTGCTTCGATCGAAGACCGGCCCGCTCCAAGGCGCGCTGCTCCGTTCGTCCCCCTGCCACACGGGCAGTACGGGACAAAAGACGAATACAGACGAAAGCAACGGAGAAAACGCTAGTGGAGAACGAGACCCACTACGCCGAGGCCGTCATTGACAACGGCTCCTTCGGCACCCGCACCATCCGCTTCGAGACGGGCCGTCTGGCCCGCCAGGCCGCCGGCTCCGCCGTCGCCTACCTCGACGACGACACGATGGTCCTCTCGGCCACCTCGGCCTCGAAGAACCCCAAGGACCAGCTCGACTTCTTCCCCCTCACGGTGGACGTCGAGGAGCGGATGTACGCCGCCGGCAAGATCCCCGGCAGCTTCTTCCGTCGTGAGGGCCGGCCCTCCGAGGACGCCGTCCTCACCTGCCGCCTCATCGACCGCCCGCTGCGCCCCTCCTTCAAGAAGGGCCTGCGCAACGAGATCCAGGTCGTCGCGACGATCATGGCGCTCAACCCCGACCACCTGTACGACGTCGTCGCGATCAACGCCGCGTCCGCGTCCACCCAGCTGGCCGGTCTGCCCTTCTCCGGCCCGGTCGGCGGCGTCCGCGTCGCGCTGATCAACGGCCAGTGGGTCGCGTTCCCGACGCACACCGAGCTCGAGGACGCCGTCTTCGACATGGTCGTCGCCGGTCGCGTCCTCGAGGACGGCGACGTCGCGATCATGATGGTCGAGGCCGAGGCCACCGAGAAGACCATCCAGCTGGTCAAGGGCGGCGCCGAGGCGCCGACCGAGGAGGTCGTCGCCGCCGGTCTCGAGGCCGCCAAGCCCTTCATCAAGGTGCTGTGCAAGGCCCAGGCCGACCTCGCCGCCAAGGCCGCGAAGCCGACCGCCGAGTTCCCGATCTTCCTGGACTTCCAGGACGACGTGCTCGAGGCCCTGACCGCCGCCGTGAAGCCCGAGCTCTCCGCCGCGCTGACCATCGCCGGCAAGCAGGAGCGCGAGGCCGAGCTGGACCGCGTCAAGGGTCTGGCCGCCGAGAAGCTCCTCCCGGAGTTCGAGGGCCGCGAGAAGGAGATCTCCGCCGCGTACCGCGCGCTGACCAAGTCCCTGGTCCGCGAGCGCGTCATCAAGGAGAAGAAGCGCATCGACGGCCGCGGTGTCACCGACATCCGCACCCTGGCCGCCGAGGTCGAGGCCATCCCGCGCGTGCACGGCTCCGCCCTGTTCGAGCGCGGCGAGACCCAGATCCTGGGCGTCACCACGCTGAACATGCTGCGCATGGAGCAGCAGCTGGACACCCTCTCCCCGGTGACCCGCAAGCGCTACATGCACAACTACAACTTCCCGCCGTACTCCGTCGGTGAGACGGGCCGCGTCGGCTCCCCCAAGCGCCGCGAGATCGGCCACGGCGCCCTCGCCGAGCGCGCCCTGGTGCCGGTGCTCCCGACGCGCGAGGAGTTCCCCTACGCGATCCGTCAGGTGTCCGAGGCCCTCGGCTCCAACGGCTCGACGTCCATGGGCTCCGTCTGCGCCTCCACCATGTCGATGCTGAACGCCGGTGTGCCGCTGAAGGCCCCCGTCGCCGGTATCGCCATGGGTCTGATCTCCCAGGAGATCGACGGCAAGACGCACTACGTCACCCTCACCGACATCCTCGGTGCGGAGGACGCCTTCGGCGACATGGACTTCAAGGTCGCCGGCACCAAGGAGTTCGTGACCGCCCTCCAGCTGGACACGAAGCTCGACGGCATCCCGGCCTCCGTCCTGGCCGCCGCCCTCAAGCAGGCCAAGGACGCCCGCCTCCACATCCTCGACGTGATGATGGAAGCGATCGACGTTCCGGACGAGATGTCCCCGAACGCGCCGCGGATCATCACGGTCAAGATCCCGGTCGACAAGATCGGTGAGGTCATCGGCCCCAAGGGCAAGATGATCAACCAGATCCAGGAGGACACCGGCGCCGACATCACGATCGAGGACGACGGCACCATCTACATCGGTGCCGCCGACGGCCCGGCCGCCGAGGCCGCCCGCGCCACGATCAACGGCATCGCCAACCCGACCATGCCGGAGGTCGGCGAGCGCTACCTGGGCACCGTCGTGAAGACGACGACCTTCGGCGCGTTCGTGTCCCTGCTCCCGGGCAAGGACGGCCTGCTGCACATCTCGCAGATCCGTAAGCTCGCCGGCGGCAAGCGCGTGGAGAACGTCGAAGACGTCCTCGGTGTGGGCCAGAAGGTCCAGGTCGAGATCGCCGAGATCGACTCCCGCGGCAAGCTCTCCCTGATCCCCGTGATCGAGGGCGAAGAGGGCGACGACGCGAAGGACGACACCGACAAGTGACGTCCCGTAGCACCAAGGCGGGGGGGGGGCCCCCGCCCCCGCGGGGGGGGCCCGACCGAGTAACCCCGCGCCGCCACCGCGGGGGGGGGCGACCCGCGCCACGGTCACCTGGTGGGACCG
>NZ_JBHYTK010000074.1:0-36293 GCF_042749255.1 Streptomyces sp. NPDC059524
GGGCCGGCGGCGCCGGGGGTGCCCTGGCCCCGGCTCAGTGGGGGAGGGCGGGCCGGGGGGGGCCCGGGGGATGGTTCGCCCGTCGGGCGGGCCCTCCGTCGTGCGTTTCCGCAGCCGGGACCGCTCGTTGGACAGGCCGCACTCCCCCCACCCCCGTGACGAAAGTGACGATGATGAAGGTTCTGAAGGCCGCCGCCGTTGTCGCCGGCTCCCTGACGCTGGCCGGCGCCGCCGCTCCCGCCTTTGCCGCCGACGCCACCCCCGCGATGCCGCCCATGAGCCTGAACGGCGCGGTGAACGAGATCACCAGTCAGCCCACGCTCGACGTCGAGCCGGTGAACACCAACCTGCTGGACCCGAAGCGCCAGGACAACGCGATCGGCACCGTCACGACCGCCGCCCAGGCCCTGAACTCCGGCGGCGGCCTCCTCGGCGGCGTCCCGGTCGGCAAGTAGCCGCCCACACCGTCCCCTTTACGGCGGTGTGTCCTTACCAGGTTTCGGACGATCTCGCCCCATACGATCCAAATCCTCTCCCTGTCACGAAAGGTTCTCCCATGAGCACTTCGAAGAAGGCCGCCTTCGTCCTCGCCGCCGCCGGCATCGCCGCGGGTGCCGCGTCGGGTGCCGCGTTCGCCGACTCGGGCGCCGAGGGCGTCGCCGCCCACTCCCCGGGCGTCCTGTCGGGCAACCTGGTCCAGGTCCCCGTCCACGTCCCGGTCAACGTCTGCGGCAACACGGTCAACGGCATCGCGGGCCTCAACCCGGCGTTCGGCAACACCTGCGTCAACAACTGACGCCGACGTCACGCCTCGAAGGCCGGCTCCGGGAACGCTCCCGGCGCCGGCCTTCGGCATTTCCCGTCCCGCATTCCGTCCCATTTCCCGGAACTCTCCTGTACGCACTCGTGTTTGACGCCTTATCGAAAGAGTGGGAGGCGTTCGGCCGATGGAGTGATGTGCGCCCGGGAAACCCGAATGCGATGGCTAGTCTTCTTCGGTGACTTCGACGTCGAGTATTGAGACCACTTTCCGGCCCGGCGATCTGGGCACTCTGGCCGTCATCGCGTGGAGCGGTGAACACGACGACGGGCAGGGCGACATGCCCTTCCTGCTCGCGTACTCGCTGGGCGACTCCCCCGCCGGTCCGGCCGGCTCGGAGGCCGCCGTGCGCGCGCTGCTCGGCAACAACGGGCTGAGCGTCGGCACCGCCGTCCACGACGGCTCCCGGCACCCGAGCTTCCCGGTGTCGCTGCTCGTCGAGGCGGGCCAGGCCGTCGTCACCATGCCGTGGCTGAACGCCCAGTGCCCCGTGCCGCCGGAGTGGATCGCGGCGTCCGAGGCCCGCGGCAGCGCCTACTTCCTGTTCACCGCGCGCCCCTGGTCCGCCGCGCCCGGACAGGCCGTGGACGAGCAGGAGCTGCGGCAGTTCGCCGGCGCCGAGGAGACCCTCACCGCCGCCGCGCACTGCCTGCTGCCGATCCGCCGGCTGCGGTGAGCACCGGACTGCACCGGTCGACGGCGCGGATCGGCCCCCAGGCGGGCCCCTCCGTCCCGGCCGGAGCCGACGCGCCCGCGGGCCGCGCCGCGAGCCGGCCGCTTGCCGCGCTGCTCGCCCTCACCGGCGTCGCGGGCCTGATCGCGTCCTGGGTCATCACCCTCGACGAGTTCGCGCTGCTGAAGGACCCGGACTTCACCCCGGGCTGCAGCCTCAACCCGGTGATCGCCTGCGGCAGCGTCATGAAGAGCGCGCAGGCCTCGGTGTTCGGCTTCCCGAACCCGATGCTCGGCCTCGTCACGTACGGGATCGTCGTCTGCGCCGGCATGAGCCTGCTCACCGGTGCGCGGATGCCCCGCTGGTACTGGCTGACCTTCAACGCGGGCTGTGCGTTCGGCGTCGGCTTCGTGACCTGGCTGCAGTTCCAGTCGCTCTACCGGATCAACGCGCTGTGTCTGTGGTGCTGCCTCGCCTGGGTCGCCACCATCCTCATGTTCTGGGCGGTGACCTCGTTCAACGTGCGGGGCGGCTTCCTGCCGGCCCCGCGCGGCGCACGGGTCCTCGTCGAGGAGTTCGGCTGGGTCATGCCCGTCCTGCACCTGGGCGCGATCGGGATGCTGATCCTGACGCGCTGGTGGAGCTTCTGGACGGGCTGAGTCCGCTCGGCCGGACAGTCGGGGGACTCGCTGGGGGGATTCTCAAGGAGGTCGGAAAGACATGAGCTTCACCCGCTTGACCGTGCGCGGAACGCTGGCCGTGTTCGCGGGCTGCGTCGCGGCCGCCGCGGGCGGTGCGGCCCCGGCCGCGGCCGCGAGCGCGCCCTCCGTGCCCGTCGAGGTGCCGCTCGGCGGTGTCGAGGACGCGCTGCACGTGGACGCCCCGCACCTGAGCACCGCCGCTCCCCTGCCCATCCCCGGCGCGCCCGAGGGCCCGACGTACGACGAGCAGCACCTGCTCCCGCAGGGGATGCTGCCGCGCGTGCCGCTCGGCACCGAACTGCCCGCCACCGCCGCCGAACTGCCGGTGCCGCAGGTGCTGCCGACGGACACGGTGAAGCAGGTCGGGCTGCACACCGAGGCGTCCCCGGTGCACGCCGAGTCGCCCGGCGCCTCGGTGAACCCGCCGCTGACCGGGCCGCGCGCCGAGCGCCTCGGACTGCCGGACCTGTCCGCCCCGCAGCTGGGCCTCGGCGTCCCGGACCTGCGCGCCCAGCCCGGCGCCGACCTCGGCCTCGGCTAGGCACCCCGTCATCGGTGGGCCGGGCGCCGCTCGCCGGCCGGCCCACCCGCCCCGTTCCGCGCGGCGAGCCCAGGACCCGTAGAAGAGAGGCGGCCGTGAATCCCGCTGCGCCCCTGACCGCTGTGCCCTCGACCGATGTGCCCCCGGCCGAGACCGTCACCGCGCCACCCGCGCCCGCCCCCGAGGCCGCCGGGCCGCGGCGGCGGCTGCTCACCCGCCGCAGTGCCGGGCTGATCCTGCTGGGCGGCGGCGCGACGGCCGCGGGCCTGTGGCAGATGGGCCGGGCGGGCACGGACACCGACGGGTCCGCGCGGGCGGCCGCCGCCTTCGACGATAGCTACCGGGGCCGCCGCATCCAGGGGGCCACGGGTCCGGGCGGCGCCTTCGAGGTGCGCGTCGACGGGCGGCCGCTGCATCTGATGCGGCGCGCCGACGGCTCGTACCTGAGCATGGTCGACCACTACACCTCGCACCCGACGGCCCGGGACGCGGCGCGCGGCGCCGTCGACGAGCTGGACGGCCAGACCCTGCGGGCGCACCCCATGTCCACCGAAGCGAAGGTGTGAGGGCCCGTGGCGTACACACGGCAGAACCAGCGGTCCCTGACGAAGGCGCAGAAGCGCCGCTTCGTGGACGCGGTGCTGGCCCTCAAGCGCAGGGGCCGCTACGACGACTTCGTGGCGATGCACATCGACTTCTACCGGGGCGACGGTGACGGCGGGCTGCGGGTCGCGCACATGACGTCGTCGTTCTTCCCCTGGCACCGCAAGTTCCTGCTGGAGTTCGAGCGGGCGCTGCAGCGGATCGACCCGGGGGTCTCGGTGCCGTACTGGGACTGGACGGCGGACCGTTCGCCCGCCTCGTCGCTGTGGGGCGAGGACTTCCTCGGCGGGAACGGGCGGCGCTCCGACCGGCGGGTGACGACCGGCCCGTTCGCACGGAGCACCGGGCACTGGACCGTCCGGGAGGCGGTGACCGAAGGCGACTTCCTGATGCGGGACTTCGGGCGGCCGCAGGCGCCGGTGTCGCTGCCGAGCGCGGCGCAGCTGGCGTCCGCGATGGACGAGACCCGCTACGACGCGGACCCGTGGAACTCGGTGGCCTCGTCCGGCTTCCGCAACAAGCTGGAGGGCTGGCCGGTGCGGCGCGGCTCCGGCACCTGGTTCAACCACAACCTGGTGCACCGCTGGGTGGGCGGGCACATGCTCGGCGCCGGCTCGGTCAACGACCCGGTGTTCTGGCTGCACCACTCGTTCGTCGACCTGTGCTGGTCGCGCTGGCGGAAGAGGCACCCGGACGCCGAGCCGTACCTGCCGCGGCGGGCGCTGCCGATCACCGACCGGCAGCACGACCGGGTGCTCTCGGCGGACGACGTGATGCCGCCGTGGGACACCCCGGTGCGGGACATGCTCGAGCACAGCCGGCTGTACCGCTACGCGTGACGGGTGACATGACAGAGCCCCCGGCTCCACCGTGCCGGGGGCTCTCGTCCGCTGGACGCGGGCGGGGTGCGTCAGCCGCCGTAACCGGCGTCCTCGTAGCCCGAGTCGCCGTAGCCGCCGCCGTTGCCGCCGTCGTCCATGCCGCCACCGCTGTTGTTGACGCAGGTGTTGCCGAACGCCGGGTTCAGGACACCGATGACGTTCACCGTGTTGCCGCAGGCGTTGATCGGGATGTGGACGGGGACCTGGACCAGGTTGCCCGACAGAACGCCCGGGGAACCGACGGCAGCGCCCTGGGCGCCGGCGTCGGCCGCGGCCAGTCCGGCGCCGCTGAGCACCACAGCACCCGTGCCGAGAGCGACAGCGGCTGCCTTCGCGATGCGAGACATCACGTACTCCTTCTGCTTGCCCGTGCGGCCGCGTGGTCGCAGCCGTCGCCTCTTCAACGGCGGAGCAACGGGCTCGTAACGGCTGATACTTGGATACTTCCGGAAAAGGGTAGGAATCATGACCCTTCTGGAGTCACCTTGTGCGCCTCCGGTGGGAGAAATGCGCGATAACTCCCCGAACGCCCCGTCGTTCCTGAAGTAATGACGCGACATCAGGTATCGGTCGGCGAGGAGAGCGAGCGCGCATGAAGGTGATCTGTGTCGGCGGAGGGCCCGCGTCCCTGTATCTGGCCGTGCTCCTGAAGCGCCAGGACCCGGGCCGCGAGATCCAGGTGTACGAGAAGAACCCGGCCGGTGCCACCTACGGCTGGGGCGTCACCTACTGGCCCGAGATGCTCGACACCCTCATGACGCACGACGAACCGTCCGCGCGGAGCGTCGACCGGCACTCGCTGCGCTGGCGCGACGGCGTCGCGCACGTCCGCGACCGGATCACCGTCCACGAGGGCGACGAGGGCCGCGCGATCGGCCGGCACCGGCTGCTCGCCCTGCTGTCCGACCGGGCGGCGGAGCTCGGCGTCGAGGTGACGTACGGACGCACGGTCGCGCCCGACGACGAACTGCTGCGCGGCGCCGATCTCGTCGTGGCCGGCGACGGCGCCCGCAGCGCGCTGCGCACCCACCACGCCGAGCACTTCGGCACCCGCGTCACCACCGGCGCCAACCGCTTCGTCTGGCTCGGCACCACCAAGGTGTTCCGCTCCTTCACCTTCGCGTTCACCGAGACCGAGCACGGCTGGGTGTGGGCCTACGCGTACGGGTTCGACGGCGAGCACAGCACCTGCATCGTCGAGTGCGCGCCCGCCACCTGGGCCGGGCTCGGGCTCGACACGATGGAGCGGGAGGAGGCGCTGCGGCTCCTGGAGAAGCTGTTCTCCGGGCCGCTCGACGGGCACCGGCTGATCGGCCGCACCGACGCCGACGGCCCCTCCCAGTGGCAGTGCTTCCCCACGGTCACCAACGAGACCTGGTCGCACGGCAACCTCGTGCTGATCGGCGACGCCGCCCACACCACCCACTACTCGATCGGCGCGGGCACCACCCTCGCGATGCAGGACGCCATCGCGCTCGCCGCCGAACTGCGCGGCGGACGCCCGCTCGGCCCGGCCCTCGCCGCCTACGAACGCACCCGCAGGCGGGAGCTGCTGCCGCTGCAGAGCGCGGCCCGCTACAGCGCCGGCTGGTACGAGAACCTCACCCGGTACATCGGCCTGGAGCCGCACCAGATGTTCGCCCTGCTCGGGCAGCGGCACTCGCCGCTGCTGCCCTACCTCCCGCCGCAGCTGTACTACCGCCTCGACCGGGCCATCGACCGCGCGCAGCCGCTGCGGGAGCTGAAGCGGCGGCTCGGGCACGGGCTCGCGCGGATGCTGCAGAGCCGCTGAGTCAGATTGCAGCGGCATAACGCACGGTGCCCCGAGCCCGCGGGCTTCGTTGAACAGTCCATGGAGCAGCATACCGTGGAGCAGCAGCACAAGAGCGAGCCGTCCGAGACGCCGATCTACGAGACGGTCGTGCGCCTGTGGAGCTCCCGCGGCAAGACCCTGCCGCGGCAGGCCGCGCCCGTCCGGCCGTCCCGGGGCTGGGTGCGCGTCGAACCGTCGGCGGGCGGACCGGCGGCGCGCGGGTACTGAACCGCGACACGCCCCCGCACGGCCCAATCAGTGGGGGACGGCGACCGCCGTTGGTCAGATATACGGGTCATATCCCCCACCTACAGGGAGAAACGATGCGTCTTCGCGCATTCGCCGCAGCCGCGGCACTGGCCGGCGTCGCCGTGCTGGGTTCCGCGTCCATGGCCTCCGCGCACGACGGTCCTGACGGTGCCACCGCCGTCGGCGTCGCCGAGCACAGCCCGGGCGTCCTGTCCGGCAACGTGGTGCAGGTCCCGATCGACCTCGACGCGAACGTCTGCGGCAACTCGGTCAACGTCCTGGCCCTGCTCAACCCCGCTGCCGGCAACGTCTGTGTGAACGACTGACGCCACCGTCGCACGTGTGCGCCCGCCCCTACCGGTAGGGGCGGGCGCACCCGCGTTCTCTCCGTGCGGAGCGCGTCAGCCGAGCGCCTCGTCGACGATGCGGGCCCACTGGGCGACGACCCGCTCGCGCCGCGCCCCGTCGTCCCTGAGCAGCGTCGCGAGGCCGAGGCCCCGCGCCATGTCGAGCAGGCCCTGCACGGTCTCGCGCGCCCCGGGCCGTGACTCGTCGGCGCCGAGCAGCTCCACCGCCATGCGGTGCGCCTCGCGGCCGACCCGGCCCTCCAGTTCGGCGACCCGGTCACCCAGCTGCGGCTCGTTCGACGCGGCCACCCACAGGTGCAGGGCCGCCCGGAACAACGGGCCCGTGTACAGGTCGACGAGCGAGGCGACGGCCTCGGCGCGGCCCGCCGGGGTGATCGCGCGCAGCGCCGTGGAGCGCTCCTCGGCCACGTACTCGACGGCCGCCGTGAACAGGTCCTCGCGGGTCGGGAAGTGGTGCTGGGCCGCACCGCGGGAGACCCCGGCGTGCTCGGCGACGACGGAGACCGTCGACCCGGACCAGCCGCGCTCGGCGAGGCAGGCCACGGCGGACTCCAGGAGCCGCCGGCGGGTGGCCCGCGAGCGGTCCTGCTTCGGGGGCGTCGCGGCGCGTGAGGTCGCTGCGCGGGGGGTCACCACACCCATGCGGGGTCCCGTCGTTCGAGGAAGGCCGTCATCCCCTCCCGGGCCTGTTCGGAGGCGAAAAGGCGGGCGGACAGGTCCTGCAGGGTCCGCGTGTCCCGGTCGAAGGCTTCCAGGACCTTAACCGTGAGCAGTGCTTTCGTCTCGGCCAGGGCCTGCGGCTCGGCTCTGCGCAGTCCGTCGAGGACGGGGGCGAGCGCCGTGTCGGCGTCGTCGCCGGACGCGGTGACGAGCCCGATGCGGGCGGCCTCCGCGGCGTCGAACCTCTCGCCGGTCAGGTAGTAGCGGGCGACCGCGCGCGGGTCCAGGCGGGGCAGCAGCGGGAGGGAGATCACGGCGGGGGCGACCCCGATGCGGACCTCGGTGAACGCGAACGTCGACGCGGTGGCGGCCACGGAGATGTCGCAGGCGCCGAGCAGGCCGAGACCGCCCGCGCGGACGTGCCCGGTGACCCGGGCGACGACGGGCTTCGGCAGTTCGACGACGCCCCGCAGCAGTCCGACGAGGGCGTCGGGGTGCGGCGGGTCGCGCAGGTCGGCGCCCGCGCTGAAGGTGTTGCCGGTGTGGGTGAGGACGACGGCCCGGACGCCGGGGTCCTTGCCCGCGTCGGCGAGCCGCTCGGTGAGTTCGGCGACCAGGGCGTGGGACAGGGCGTTGCGGTTGCCCGGCGAGTCGAGGGTGAGGGTGGTGACGCCGCGGTCGTGGGCGGCGCGGATCAGGGGTTCCTCGGGCATGGCGGGGTCAGCTCTCCCTCAGCAGGCGGCGCAGGATCTTCCCGGAGGCCGCGCGGGGCACGGCGTCGGTGAAGGCGACGCGGCGGATCTTCTTGTACGGGGCGACGTGACCGGCGACGAAGGCGAGCACGTCGTCCTCGGTGAGGGCCGGGTCGGCGCGGACGACGAAGGCCTTCGGGATCTCGTTGCCGTCCGCGTCCGGGGCGCCGACGACGGCGGCGTCGGCGATGCCGTCGTGGGTGAGCAGCAGGGCCTCCAGCTCGGCGGGGGCCACCTGGAAGCCCTTGTACTTGATCAGCTCCTTCACCCGGTCGACGACGAACAGCCAGCCGTCCTCGTCGACCCGGCCGACGTCACCGGTGTGCACCCAGCCGTCGGCGTCGATCATGTCGGCGGTGGCGTCGGGCCGCCCGAGGTAGCCCTTCATGACCTGCGGGCCCCGGATGAGGATCTCGCCGGACTCGCCGGGCGGGACGTCCTCGGCGGGGTCGTCGAGGGACACGATCCGCATCTCGGTGGAGGCGATGAGCTTGCCGACGGTGCCCGGGGGCGGGTTCTTCGCGGCGAGCGGGACGACGTGGGTGCCGGGCGACAGCTCCGTCATGCCGTAGGCCTGGCCGACGGGCGGCAGGCCCAGGCGGCGCGAGCAGGCCTCGGCGAGGTCGGCGTCCAGTGGGGCGGCGGCGCTGATCAGGTACTTCAGGGAGGAGAGGTCGTAGCCCTCGACGGCCGGGTGCTTGGCGAAGGCCAGCACGATCGGCGGGGCCACGTACAGGGCGGTGATGCGGTGCTTCTCGATCGCGGCGAGGAAGGTGTCGAGCTCGAAGCGGGGCAGGACGACGACCGTGGCGCCCTGCCGCAGCGGGGCGTTCATCAGGGCGGTGAGGCCGTAGATGTGGAAGAAGGGGAGGACGGCGAGGACGCGGTCCTCGGGTCCGGCCGGGATGAGGGGTTCGAGCTGGGCCAGGTTGGTGGCGATGTTGCGGTGGGTCAGCATGACGCCCTTGGGGACGCCGGTGGTGCCGGAGGAGTACGGGAGCGCGGCCACGTCCTCGGCCGGGTCGACCGGCACGTGCGGTTCGGGGGCGTCGGTGCCGAGCAGGTCGAGCAGGGAGCGCAGGCCCGAGTCGCCCGCGGGGTCGCAGACGAAGATCTCCTGGATGCCGCCGGCCAGTTCGGCGGCGGCGCGGGCCGGTGCGGAGAGCGGGGTCACGGAGACGATCCAGCGGGCGCCGGAGTCCTTCAGCTGCTTGGCGAACTCCTCGGGGGTGGCCAGCGGGTGCACCGTGGTGACGGCGGCCCCGGCGCGGGTCGCGGCGTAGAACGCGACCGGGTAGGCGATCGTGTTGGGGCTGTGGAGGGCGAGGACGTCGCCGGGGCGGACGCCCGCCTCGGCGAGGCCCGCCGCGATCCTGCGGTGGTACTGGTCGACCTGCGCGTAGGTCAGGGTCGTGCCCGCCACCCCGTCGACGAGGGCGGGGGTGTCACCGCGCGCGGCGGCACCCCCGAGCACGGCGTCGTGGATGGGTTCGTCGACGTGCTCGACGTCCGCGTACTCACTGAAGAACACCATGCCAACTCCTCGTGCGGTCAGGGCTGTCGGAAGGCAGCGACTCAGTACGACTTGGGCAGGCCCAGGGTCTGGTGGGACACGTAGTTCAGGATCATCTCCCGGCTGACCGGTGCGATACGGGCCACGCGGGAGCCGGTGATGAGGGAGGCGAGGCCGAACTCGCGGGTCAGGCCGTTGCCGCCGAGGGTGTGCACGGACTGGTCGACGGCGCGCACGCAGGCCTCGGCGGCCGCGTACTTGGCCATGTTGGCGGCCTCCCCGGCCCCCATGTCGTCGCCGGCGTCGTACAGGTGCGCGGCCTTCTGCATCATCAGGCGGGCCAGCTCCAGTTCGATGTGGACCTGGGCGAGCGGGTGGGCGATCGCCTGGTGGGAGCCGATGGGGGCCTTCCACACGGTGCGGTCGCGGGCGTACTCGACGGCGCGGCCCACCGCGTAGCGGCCCATGCCGATCGCGAACGCGGCGGTCATGATGCGCTCCGGGTTGAGCCCGGCGAACAGCTGGAGCAGTCCTGCGTCCTCGTCACCCACGAGAGCGTCGGCGGGCAGCCGCACCTCGTCAAGGGTCAGTTCGAACTGCTTCTCCGGAGCCTGGAGTTCCATGTCGATCTGGCGGCGCCCGAAGCCCGGGGTCTCGCGCGGGACGATGAAGAGGCAGGGCTTGAGCTTGCCGGTGCGGGCGTCGGAGGTGCGGCCCACGATGAGGGTGGCGTCGGCGATGTCGACGCCTGACACGAACACCTTGCGGCCGTTCAGGACCCAGGTGCCGTCGTCGTCCTTGCGGGCGGTGGTGGTGATGCGGTGCGAGTTCGATCCGGCGTCGGGCTCCGTGATGCCGAAGGCCATGGTGCGGCTGCCGTCGGCGAGGCCGGGCAGCCAGGCCCGCTTCTGCTCCTCGGTGCCGAAGCGGGAGATCACGGTGCCGCAGATCGCGGGCGAGACGACCATCATCAGGAGCGGGGAGCCCGCGGCGCCCAACTCCTCGAGGACGACGGACAGTTCGTAGATGCCGCCGCCCCCGCCGCCGTACTCCTCGGGCAGGTTGACGCCCAGGTAGCCGAGCTTGGCGGCCTCGGCCCACAGCTCCTCGGGGTGGCCGTCGGATCCGGTGACGCGGGTCATGTAGTCGCGGCCGTAGCGCTTGCCGAGTGCGGCGACGGCGGCGCGCAGGTCCTGGTGCTCCTGGCTTTCGAGGATCGTGCTCATCAGGGCGTTTCCTCCACTACGAGGGCCACTTCGGCCAACAGGGATCCCACCTCGACCTGGCGGCCGACGGCGGCGTGCAGGGCGGTGAGCGTTCCGGTGGCGGGGGCGCAGATGCGGTGCTCCATCTTCATCGCCTCCAGCCAGATCAGGGGCTGCCCCTCGGTGACGGCGGCGCCCTCGGCGAGGCCGTCGGCGAGCCGGACCACGGTGCCGGGCATCGGGGCGAGCAGGGAGCCGGGGGCGCGCTGCCCGCTCGGGTCGGTGAAGCGGGGCAGGGCGGTGAGGGCGGTGCCGTTCACGTACGCGCGGTCGCCGTACGCGGCGACGGCGTACCGGCGCCGGACGCCGCCCGCCTCCAGGACGACGAGTCCCGGCGAGGCGGAGACGACCTGGACGCCGTCGGCCTCGAAGCCGCCCGCGCGGGTGTGCCGGTAGCGGACCTCGTGCTCGGTGCCGGCGGGTTCGGTGCGGTAGGCGCGGGTCTGGGGCTGCGAGGGGACGTTGCGGAAGCCGCCGAAGCGGGAGCGGGCGCGGGTCGCGGCGGCGAGGGCGGCGGCGAGCGGCGCGTAGGGGTCCTCCTCGGGGGCGGTCAGTTCGTCGAGGTGGCGCTCGTAGAAGCCGGTGTCCATGCGGGCGGCGGTGAACTCGGAGTGCCGCAGGGACCGTACGAGCAGGTCGCGGTTGGTGACGGGGCCGTGCACCTCGGCCCGCTCCAGGGCGCCGGCCAGGGCGCGGACCGCGGCGGCGCGGGTGGGGGCGTGGGCGACGGCCTTGGCGAGCATCGCGTCGTAGTGCACGCCGATCGCGTCGCCGTCGGTGTACCCGGTGTCGAGGCGGACGGTGCCGGGCACGGCGAGCCGGTGCAGGGTGCCGGTCTGCGGGGCGAAGGCGGCGGCCGGGTCCTCGGCGTAGAGGCGGGCCTCGACGGCGTGGCCGCGCGGGGCCGGGGGCTCGGGGTCCAGGGCCTCGCCCTCGGCGATCCGCAGTTGCAGGGCGACGAGGTCGAGGCCGAAGACGGCCTCGGTGACGGGGTGTTCGACCTGGAGCCGGGTGTTCATCTCCAGGAAGTGCGCGGCGCCGTCGGCGACGAGGAACTCGACGGTGCCGGCGCCGGTGTAGTCGACGGCCCGTACGGCGCGCTCGGCCAACACGCCGACCTCTTCCAGGAGTCCGGCGCTCAGGCCGGGCGCGGGGGCCTCCTCGATCACCTTCTGGTGGCGGCGCTGGAGGGAGCAGTCGCGGGTGCCGAGCACCCACACGGTGCCGTGCGTGTCGGCGAGGACCTGCACCTCGACGTGGCGCCCGCCCTCGACGTACGGCTCGACGAACACCTCGCCGTCACCGAACGCGGACAGCGCCTCGGCCCGCGCGGCCGCCAGCTCCCCTTCGAGGTCGGCCAGTCGGCGGACGACGCGCATGCCGCGCCCGCCGCCGCCCGCGGCCGCCTTCACGAGCACCGGCAGTTCGGCCTCGGTGACCTCGCCCAGGGGCGCGATGCCCATGAGCTGCTTGGCGCGCGTCTTGGACGCCATGGCCTCGATCGCGGCGGGCGGCGGGCCGATCCAGGCGAGCCCGGCGTCCATGACCGCGCGGGCGAAGTCCGGGTTCTCGGAGAGGAAACCGTAGCCCGGGTGCACGGCGTCGGCGCCCGCGTCGAGCGCGGCCTTCACGACGAGCTCGGCGCGCAGATAGGTGTCGGCGGGGGTGGCCCCGGGGAGCCGTACGGCGAGGTCGGCCTCGCGCACGTGGAGCGCGTCCGCGTCCGGGTCCGAGTGCACGGCGACGGTACGGATGCCCAGCTCACGGCAGGTACGGAAGACACGGCAGGCGATCTCGCCGCGGTTGGCCACAAGAACACTGGTGATCACGGAGGTCACATCCTGAAGACGCCGAAGCCGCCGCGGGCGCCCTCGTACGGTGCGGTGTGGATCGCGGACAGGCAGATGCCGAGGACGGTGCGGGTGTCGCGCGGGTCGATGACGCCGTCGTCGTAGAGCCGCCCGGACAGGAACATCGGCAGGGACTCGGACTCGATCTGCTGCTCGACCATGGCGCGCAGCGCGGCGTCCGCGTCGTCGTCGTACGGCTGTCCCTTCGCGGCGGCGGACTGGCGGGCCACGATGGACAGGACGCCGGCGAGCTGCTGCGGGCCCATGACGGCGGACTTGGCGCTGGGCCAGGCGAACAGGAAGCGGGGGTCGTAGGCGCGCCCGCACATCCCGTAGTGCCCGGCGCCGTACGAGGCGCCCATGAGGACGGACAGGTGCGGGACGCGGGAGTTGGAGACCGCGTTGATCATCATCGCGCCGTGCTTGATGATGCCGCCCTGCTCGTACTCCTTGCCGACCATGTAGCCGGTGGTGTTGTGGAGGAACAGGAGCGGGATGTCGCGCTGGTTCGCGAGCTGGATGAACTGGGCTGCCTTCTGCGACTCCTCGCTGAAGAGCACGCCCTGCGCGTTGGCGAGGATGCCGACCGGGTAGCCGTGCAGGCGGGCCCAGCCGGTGACGAGGCTGGCCCCGTACAGCGGCTTGAACTCGTCGAAGTCGGAGGCGTCGACGATCCGGGCGATGACCTCGCGCGGGTCGAACGGCACCTTCAGGTCCTCGGGCACGATCCCGAGCAGTTCCTCGGGGTCGTACTTGGGCGGCTCGACGTCCACAGGCTGTGGATCGGGGTGCGCCTTGCGGTGGTTCAGTCGGGCGACGACGCGGCGGGCCTGGCGGACGGCGTCCTGCTCGTCGAGCGCGAAGTAGTCGGCGAGCCCGGAGGTGCGGGCGTGCATCTCGGCGCCGCCGAGCGACTCGTCGTCGCTCTCCTCGCCGGTCGCCATCTTCACGAGCGGCGGTCCGCCGAGGAAGACCTTCGCCTTCTCCTTGACCATGATCACGTGGTCGGACATGCCGGGGACGTACGCGCCGCCCGCCGTGGAGTTGCCGAAGACGACGGCGACGGTGGGGATGCCGGCGGCGGACAGCCGCGTGATGTCGCGGAAGATGGCGCCGCCGGGGATGAAGATCTCCTTCTGGGAGGGGAGATCGGCGCCGCCGGACTCGACGAGGGAGATGCAGGGCAGCCGGTTGGCGTACGCGATCTCGTTGGCGCGCAGGGCCTTCTTCAGGGACCAGGGGTTGCTGGCGCCGCCGCGCACGGTCGGGTCGTTCGCCGTGATGAGGCACTCGACGCCCTCGACGACGCCGATGCCGGTGACGAGGGAGGCGCCGACCGTGTAGTCGCTGCCCCAGGCGGCGAGCGGCGACAGTTCCAGGAACGGGGTGTCGGGGTCGAGGAGCAGCTCGATGCGCTCGCGGGCGAGGAGCTTGCCGCGCCCCCGGTGCCGGGCGACGCACTTGTCGCCGCCGCCCCGGACGGCCTTGTCGTGCTCGGCGTCGAGCGCTGCGAGCTTGTCGAGCAGGGCGGTGCGCTGGGCGGCGTAGTCGTCGGACCGGGTGTCCAGGGCACTGGCCAAGGCGGTCACAGGAGGGCCTCCGGGAGGTCGAGGTGACGGGAGCGCAGCCATTCGCCGAGGCCCTTGGCCTGCGGGTCGAAGCGGGCCTGGGCGGCGACGCCTTCGCCGAGGAGGCCCTCGACGGTGAAGTTCAGGGCGCGCAGGTTCGGCAGCAGGTGCCGGGTGACGGTCAGGCCGGCGGTCTCCGGGAGGAGTTCCCTGAGCCGCTCGACGGTGAGGGTGTGGGCGAGCCAGGGCCAGGCGTCCTCGGTGTGGGCCCAGACCCCGATGTTGGCGTCGCCGCCCTTGTCGCCGCTGCGGGCGCCGACGACGCGGCCGAGGGGGGCGCGGCGGACGGGGCCCGGGGGCGGCGGCTCGGGCAGGGCGGGCTGCGCGACCGGGGCGAGGGGCAGGGTCGGGTGCGCGTACGCGGACACGTCGCGGCGCGTGCCGTCGGGCAGGACGGCGACGTGCGGGACCTCGGCCCGGTCGACGTACGCGGCCTCGAACACTCCGTACGGGGCGCCCCGGCCGGGCGGCGCGGTGACGTGGAACCCGGGGTAGGAGCCGAGGGCGAGCTCGACGGCGGCGCCGCTGAGGGCGCGGCCGACGGCGTCCTGGTCCTGGTCGCGCACGACGAGCCGGAGCAGGGCGCTGGCGGTCTCCTCGGTGGGGGCGTCGGGGCGGTCGGTGCGGGCCAGCTCCCAGCGGACGTGTTCCGGGCGGGCCCCGGCGGCGTCGAAGGCGGCGTCCATCTGGGCCCGGACGAGCTCGGCCTTGCGGTCGATGTCGAGTCCGGTGAGGACGAAGACGACCTCGTTGCGGAAGCCGCCGAGGCGGTTGAGGCCGGTCTTGAGGGTCGGGGGCGGGGCCTCGCCGCGCACGCCGTGGATCCGGACCCGGTCGGGTCCCTGCCGCTCCAGCCGGACGGTGTCGAGGCGGACGGTGACGTCGGGGCCCGCGTACCGGGCGCCGCCGGTCTCGTACAGGAGCTGGGCGGTGACCGTGCCGACGTCGACGAGGCCGCCGGTGCCGGGGTGTTTGGTGATGACGGCGGATCCGTCCTCGTGGATCTCGGCGAGCGGGAAGCCGGGGCGCAGGAACAGGCCGGCGGCGTGCTCGGCGAACCGGGAGTAGTTCCCGCCGGTGGCCTGCGTCCCGCACTCCAGGACGTGCCCGGCGACGACGGCCCCCGCGTGCCGGTCGTACGCGTCCGGGGTCCAGCCGAAGTGCCAGGCGGCGGGCCCGGAGACGAGCGCGGCGTCGGTGACACGGCCGGTGACGACGATCTCGGCACCGGCCTCCAGGCAGGCGGCGATGCCGGCGCCGCCGAGGTAGGCGTTGGCGGTGAGGGCGCCGGGGAAGCGGCCGGTGGCGAGGAGGTCGTCGCCCTCGACGTGGCCGACCCGCACCGGGATCCCGAGCCGGTCGGCCAGCTCCCTGATCCGCTCGGCGAGTCCGGCCGGGTTCAGTCCGCCGGCGTTGGTGACGATCCGGGTCCCCCGCTCGCGGGCGAGCCCGAGGCACTCCTCCAGCTGGCGCAGGAAGGTGCGGGCGTAGCCGCGCGCGGGGTCCTTGAGGCGGTCGCGGCCGAGGATCAGCATGGTCAGCTCGGCGAGGTAGTCGCCGGTGAGGACGTCGAGCGGGGCCTCGCCGCCGGTCAGCATCTCCTTCATGGCGTCGAACCGGTCGCCGTAGAAGCCGGACGCGTTGCCGATGCGCAGGGGGCTCGTGCGGGGCGGGGTCACGCCTGACCGCCCCGGGGCCCCCGGCCCTGTCCGGGCGGGCCGGCGAAGGCCTGGGCGATGTCGAGCCAGCGGTCGGCGTCGGGGCCCTCGGCGCGTACGTCGAGGTCCGAGCGGTGGGCGCGCTGGGTGACGAGCAGGCAGAAGTCGAGCGCGGACCCGGTGACGCGCTGGGCGGCGTCCTCGGGCCCGTACGTCCACGGGGCCCCGCTCGGCAGGGTCAGCTCGACCCGGAACTCCTCCTGCGGCACGGGCAGTCCGTGCGCGCCGAACGCGAAGGGGAGGGCGCGGACGCCGATGCGGGCGATGTGGCGCAGGCGGTCGGTGGGCTCGCGGGTGACGCCGAGCGCGTCGGCGACGTCCTGGCCGTGCGCCCAGGTCTCCATGAGGCGGCCCGTGGCCATCGACGCGGCGGACATCGGCGGCCCGTACCAGGGGAACTTCGTCCGGCTCCCGGCCGCTTCCCTCAGCGCCTTCTGCAGCCGCGCCCGCCCGTCGCGCCACTCGGCGAGCAGTGCTGCGGGCCCCCGTGCGGCCCCGGCCTCGGCCCCTTCGTCGACGAACGTGTCCGGCGCGGTCAGCGCCTTCGCCACCAGCCCCGCGAACGCGTCCGGGTCCTCGACGGCGAGCAGCGCGGAGTGGTCCGTCCAGGCGAGATGGGCGATCTGATGGGCGACGGTCCACCGCGGCGCGGGTGTCGGCAGCGCCCACCGCCCCTCCTCGATCCCGGCGACGAGCCGGTCGAGTTCCTCGCTCTCGTCCCGCAAGTCATCGAACACGGACGGCTGTTCGGACACGGTGCGCTCCCTCGGGGCAGGACGGTGTGCGGCGTGTCCGGAGCATGGCAGCGCGCCGAGAAACAATCAAGCGTGCTTGCATGAAAAATCGGGGTGGCGGGATTTCGCCTCCGGGTCCGGTGGGGGCTGGTCGCGCAGTTCCCCGCGCCCCTGAGATGCGCACTTCGTGCGCCATCTCATCGGGGAAGGCTGCGCGCAAAGAATGCCTTCAGGGGCGCGAGGAACTGCGCGACCAGGCCCCACCGGCCCGCGCAGAACGACGACGCGACGGAGTCAGTCCAGCCGCGCCGGGACGGCCTTCGCTCCGGTGACCTGGGTGCGGACCGCGCCCATGCTGGCCGCGATCACCAGGGCGATGGCGAGGGCCTCCAGCCAGGTCAGGGCCTGGCTGAGGATGAGGAAGCCGGCCAGGGCGGCGATGGCCGGTTCGAGGCTCATCATCACGGCGAAGGTGGAGGCGGGCAGGCGGCGCAGCGCCATCAGTTCGAGGGTGTACGGGAGGACCGAGGAGAGGATGGCGACGGCCGAGCCCAGGGCCACGGTCTTCGGCTCCAGGAGCCGGTCCCCCGCGGTCGCGATGCCGAGCGGGAGGCAGAGGACCGCCGCGACCGCCATCGCCAGGGCCAGTCCGTCCGCCTGGGGGAAGCGGCGGCCGGTGCGGGCGCTGAAGACGATGTACAGGGCCCAGCACGCGCCCGCCGTGACGGCGAACGCGACGCCGACGGGATCGAGGCCGCCGAGCCCGTCGCCCGCGCCGCCGAGCAGGAAGACGCCGCACAGGGCGAGTCCGGCCCACAGGAAGTTGATCGCCCGGCGGGAGGCCAGCACGGAGAGGGTGAGCGGGCCGAGCACCTCGAAGGTGACGGCGAGGCCCAGCGGGATACGGGCGGCGGACTGGTAGAAGAGCAGGTTCATGCCGCACATCGCGACGCCGAACGCGAGGACCGTGCCCCAGTCGGCGCGCGAGTGCCCGCGCAGGCGCGGCCGGCACACCACCAGCAGCACGATCGCCGCCACGATCAGGCGCAGCGTGACCACGCCGACCGCGCCGGCGCGCGGCATGAGCGTCACCGCGAGCGCGCCGCCGAACTGGACGGACACGCAGCCGGCCAGGACGAGGCCCACCGGGCCGAGCGCCGCGCGCCGCGAACCGGAGGCGGCGCCCTCCGTCCGGGTGCCGTCGGCCGCGAGGGCCGTCCGCGGCCGACTGTCCGTGCGCGAGCCGTTCACAAGGCCTCGTGCCTCCCCACTGATCCATCTGCCGGCCACTGCTGCCTGGCCACGAATGTCGAGTTCAATATTGTGGACTTTACCGTCCAGGAGAATGCACTGCACCTTCATTCCCGTCCTCCACGCTAGAGCCGCCGGGCATGGCGCGTGAAATGCCTTGTGTGCTCCCGTTATGCTCCCCGGACATGAGCCGGGACCACTCCGTCGAACTGCGGCACCTGCGCTGCTTCCTCGCCGTCGCCGAGGAGGCCAACGTCACGCGCGCCGCCGCCCGCCTCGGCCTCACCCAGCCCGCCGTCTCCCGCACGCTGGCCGCGCTGGAGACCTCGCTCGGCGTGCGGCTCGTGGACCGTTCGACGCACCACCTCGCGCTGACCCCGGAGGGGCACGCGTTCCGCGAGAAGGCGATCGCCGCCGTCGCCGCGTTCGAGGACGCGCTGGCCGCCGCCCGCACCCCCTCGCGCCCGCTGCGGCTCGGGCACGCCTGGTCCGCCGCCGGCGCCTACACGACCCCGCTGCTGCGCCGCTGGCGGCAGGAGCATCCGGACGTGCCGCTGGAGCTGCTGCGCATCGACGACCGGACGGCCGGGCTCACCCGCGGCGCCGTCGACGTCGCCCTGCTGCGCGGCCCCGTCGAGACGCCGGGCCTGGTGACCGAGCTGCTGCACGAGGAGGCGCGCGTCGCGGCCGTGCCCTCCGACAGCCCGCTCGCCCGGCGCCCCGCCCTGCGCCTCGCGGACCTCCGCGACCAGGTCATCGCCCTGAACACGGTGTCCGGCACGACCGCCCTGGAACTGTGGCCGCCCGCGGCGCGCCCCACCGCCGCGCTGACCGTCGCCAACACCGACGACTGGCTCGCCGCGATCGCCTCCGACCAGGCCGTCGGCGTCACCTCGACCGCGACCGTACGGATGCATCCGCACCCGGGCGTCGTCTACGTCCCGCTCACCGACGCCCCGCCGCTCCCGGTCCACCTGGCCCGCCGCCCCGGCCCCGGCCACCCGTCCGTCCCCGACCTCCTCGCCCTGGCCCACGAGGTCACACGGGCCGGGGGCGGAGGGGCCTAGCCGGGTCCGACAGACAGGTCCTGTAGCTTTTCGTTCGGATCAGGCCGGGTCCAGGTGTTCGGCCAGCACCTCCGCCAGGTGCCGGCCCCGCACCCCGCCGAGCTGTTCCAGCTGGGTGCGGCAGGAGTAGCCGTCGGCGAGGACGACCGTGCCGGGCGCCGCGCCGCGCACCGCCGGGAGCAGCGCCTCCTCCGCGCAGGCCGCGGAGACCTCGTAGTGGCCGTCCTCGAAGCCGAAGTTCCCGGCGAGGCCGCAGCAGCCGCCGCTCAGCTCCCCTGTCAGGCCGGCCTTCTCGCGCAGCCGCCGGTCCGCCGCGTCGCCGAGCACCGCGTGCTGGTGGCAGTGGGTCTGGCCGGTGACGGGGCGGTCGACGCGGGGCGGGGTCCAGTCCGGGGCGAGACGTTCGAGGGCCTCGGCGAAGGTCAGGACGCGGTCCGCGAGCAGCCGGGCCCGCGGGTCGTCGGGGAGCAGTTCGGGCAGGTCGGAGCGGAGGGCCGCCGCGCAGGACGGCTCCAGGACGATCACCGGGAGGTCCGCGTCGAGCGCCGGGCGCAGCGTGTCGAGGGTGCGGCGCAGGACGGCCTTCGCCCGGTCCAGCTGGCCGGTCGACACGTAGGTGAGGCCGCAGCACACGCGGCCCCGCGCGCGGGGCGCCGGGAGCGGGGTGATCCCGGCCGCGGTCAGGACCCGTACGGCCGCGTGTCCGGCCTGCGGGGTCAGATGCTCCGTGAACGTGTCCGGCCACAGCACCGCACGGCGCTCGGTTCCGGCCGGGGGCCGCCCCGGGCGCCAGTCCGCGCTGAAGGTCCGCCGGGCGACGCGCGGGATGTCCCGCCGGGCCGCGATCCCGCTCAGCTTCTTCGCGAGGGACGCCAACACCCGTACGGAGGCGAGGGAGTTGACGAGCCCCGCCGTGCGCGTGCGTTCCACGAGGCGCAGCCAGCGCGGCAGCCACCCGAGCGCGTAGTGCGCGGCGGGGCGGCGCCGACCCGCGTAGTGGTGGTGCAGGAACTCCGCCTTGTACGTGGCCATGTCGACGCCGACCGGGCAGTCGGAGCGGCAGCCTTTGCAGGACAGGCACAGGTCGAGCGCGTCCCGCACCTCCTCCGAGCGCCAGCCGTCGGTGACGACCTCGCCCGCGAGCATCTCGTGCAGCAGCCGGGCCCGGCCCCGCGTCGAGTGCTCCTCCTCGCCGGTCGCCCGGAACGACGGACACATCACGCCACCCGGACCCGCCTGCTCCGTACGGCACTTGGCGACGCCGACGCAGCGCCGGACCGCCGCCGAGAAGTCGCCGCCGTCCTGCGGATAGCCGAAGACGACGTCGACGGGCTCGCGGGGCAGCGGGGCGAAACGCAGGTTCTCGTCGAGTCGGGCGGGGCGGACCAGGATGCCGGGATTCAGCAGGTCCGCCGGGTCCCAGGCGCCCTTGACCTGCTCGAACAGGCCGACGAGCCGGTCCCCGTACATCTTCGGGAGCAGTTCGGCGCGGGCCTGGCCGTCGCCGTGCTCGCCGGACAGGGAGCCGCCGTGTGTGACGACGAGCGCGGCGAGGTCCTCGGAGAAGCGCCGGAAGCGGCGCACGCCGGCCTGCGACAGCAGGTCGAAGTCGATGCGGACGTGGATGCAGCCGTCGCCGAAGTGGCCGTACGGGGTGCCGCGCAGCCCGTGCTCGGCCATCAGGCCCCTGAAGTCCCGCAGATACGCGCCGAGTCGGGCGGGCGGCACCGCGCAGTCCTCCCAGCCGGGCCAGGCCTCGCTGCCGTCGGGCATACGGGTCGCGGTGCCGGACGCGTCCTCGCGGATCCGCCACAGCGCGCGCTGCCCGGCCGGGTCCGCGACCACGAGCGCGTCCACGACGTCGGCCGCGCGCACGATCCGCCCGGCGGCGTCCCGCGCCTCGGCCGGGGTCGCGCCGCCCGTCTCCACGAACAGCCAGGCGCCGCCCTTCGGCAGCCCGGAGCGGTCCGGCACGAGGTCGGCGGCCATGCCCTCCACGGTCAGCGGCCAGTACGGAAGCAGGCCGGCGGCCGCCTCCGCCGCCGCGCTCTCGTCCGCGTACCCCAGCACGGCGAGGGCCGTCGCACGCGGCGCCTCGACGAGTTTCACGGTCGCCTCGGTGACGAGCCCGAGGGTGCCCTCGGTGCCGCAGAAGAAGCGGGCCAGGTCGGTGCCGTGCTCGGGGAGCAGCGCGTCCAGGGCGTAGCCGGAGATGCGGCGCGGCAGCCCGGCGTAGGGGGCGAAACCGGTGCGGATCCGGGCCAGTTCGCGCTGGACGAGACCGCGCAGGGGCTCCGGCGCGCCCTTCCAGCCCTGGCCGATCCGGTACGCCGTGCCGTCGGCCGCGAGCACGTCGAGGGCCGCCACGCTGTCGGCGGTCGTGCCCCAGGCGACGGAGTGGGAGCCGCACGAGTTGTTGCCGATCATGCCGCCGACGGTGCAGCGGCTGTGCGTGGACGGGTCGGGGCCGAAGCGCAGGCCGTGCGGGGCGGCGGCCGACTGGAGCCGGTCGAGGACGACTCCCGGCTGGACCCTGGCCGTTCGGGTCTCCGGGTCGAGGTCCACGATCCCGTTCATGTACCGGGTGAAGTCGACGACGAGGCCGGTGCCGGTCGCCTGGCCCGCGATCGAGGTGCCGCCGCCGCGGCCCACCACCGGGACCCCGCGCCGCCGGCACACCTCCAGGGCCGCGGCCACGTCGTCGCCGTCTCTGGGGGCGAGCACGCCTCGGGGCACGCGGCGGTAGTTGGACGCGTCCATCGTGTTCAGGGCACGCGCGGTGACGGAGAAGTCGACCCCGCCGCGCACGGCCGTCCGCAGTTCCCGTTCCAGGCCGTCCAGATCGTCCATGCCCTCCAGGATGCAGCCCCGAAGTGCCCGCGGCACGGCAGGACTGCGCCCACTTTTTCACGATACGGACATACACGTTCCCAAACCGATCACCAACTCTCCTATAGTGACCGGAAATTGACCCCCCTCCCCCCGAGGACCCGACCGATGACCGCGCCCATCCGGCCGCCCGCACGCCCGGCCGCGCTCACCCTGCTGGCCGCCCTCCTCGTCACCGGAGCGCTCGGCACGGGGGCGGTCGCCCTCGCGCCGGACTCCGTGCGCACCCCCCTCGCCTGGGGCGTCGCCGTCGCCGCGCTCGCCTTCTCCGCCCTGGCCGGATACGCCGCACACTCCCGCCGTGAGGCCGACGCGCTACGCCGTCGCGTCACCGAACTGCGGCACGCCGCCGACCGGAGCGCCGCCGAACAGGCCCGCCTCATCGCCGAACAGGCCCGTACCGCCGCCGAACTGACGCAGGCCCGGGACGCCCGCGCCGCGCACGCCGGCGAGCTGGCCACACAACTGCGCACCGCCCGCGCCGAACGGGCCGCCGCGCTCGCCGCCTGCGCCAACGCCGCCGGACGCATGCAGGCCCTCGCCACCGGCATGCTCGCCGACCTGCGCGAGATGGAGCACCGGCACACCGACGAGGACGTCCTCGCCGACCTGCTCCACCTCGACCACCGCACCGCCCAGGCCGGCCGGCTCGCCGACTCGGTCGCCGTGCTCACCGGCGCCCGCTCGGGCCGCCGCTGGGCCCGCCCCATCCCCATGGAGTCGATCCTGCGCGGCGCGATGGGCCGCATCGTCGGCTACCAGCGCGTGCGCGTGCACGCCAACACCGCCGCCGCCGTCGCGGGCCACGCCGCCGAGGGCGTCATGCACGCCCTCGCCGAACTCCTCGACAACGCCGCCAACTTCTCGCCGCCCACCGCCGAGGTGCACGTCTACGTCGAGGAGGTCCCGGCCGGCGTCATCGTCTCCGTCGAGGACTCCGGGCTCGTGATGGGACCGGTGCAGCTGCGCCGCGCCGAGCACGCGGTCTCCGGCGAGGCGGCCGGGTCGACGGGCCTGGGCGGCCTGTCCGGCACCCGGCTCGGACTCGCCGTCGTGGGCCGGCTGGCCCGCAAGCACGGACTGACCGTGTCGTTCCGGCCGTCCGCGCGGGGCGGCACCGGGGTGCTGCTGCTGATCCCGCAGGAGCTGCTGTCCCGGACGCCGGAGCCGACGCCGGTCGCGCCCGCGCCGGGGCCGGTTCCGCGTCCCGCGGGCGCGGGGTCCGTGGAGCACACGGCCGTGGAGCACGCGGTCGTCGAGCACGAAGCCGTACGTCATGAGCCCGCCGCCGACGCCCTTCCGGTACGGGGTGCGCGCGAGGCGGCCCCGGCCGGGGCACCGGCTCCGGCTCCGGTTTCGGATGACAGCGGGCTGCCCAAGCGGACCCGCGGCCGGACCCTCGCCGCCGCCGAGCGCGCCCAGGCCCGCGCCGCCGAGGCCGCCGGAGCCGCCGCGACGGCCGCCCCCGCCGGGCGCACGGAGCACACCGGCACCACGCCGGAGGCCCCCGCCACCGCCGCCGCCCGCTTCAGCAGCTTCCGCCAGGCGGTCCGCGCCACCGCGCCCCGCACCGAAGACCCCGTAGAACACCAGCAGGAAGAAGAGGACACCCCCCGATGAGCGGGACCACCACCGGCGCCGGCCTGACCTGGCTGCTCGAAGGCCTCCTCAAGCGCACCCCGGGCACCCGCCACGCCCTGGTCCTGTCGCGCGACGGCCTCAAGCTGTGCCACACCCCCGAGCTCTCCACCGACCAGGCGGACCAGCTCGCCGCGATCGCCGCCGGGATCCAGTCCCTGGCGCACGGCGCGTCCGCCGAGTTCGGCGACGGGACCGGCGGAGTGCGCTCCTCGATGACCGAGTTCCACGGCGGCACCCTGTTCATCGTCGGCGCCGGAGAGGGCGCCCACCTCGCCGCGATCGCCGACGAGGACGCCGACGCGGGCCTCGTCGGGCACACCATGTCCGAGCTCGTCGAGCAGCTCGGCGAGCATCTGCGCGCCGAGGCCCGGCAGCCGGACGCCCCGGCCGCGCTCCCGGCGTCATGAGCCGCCCCGGCCGGGACGACGCACCCGACCGCCTCTACACCCTCACCGGAGGCCGCAGCCGGCCCGCGACCGACGTGCCGTTCGACCTGGTGTCGCTCGTCGTCACCGAGTCGGACCCGGCGCCCGGCATGCCGTCCGAGCACGCCACGATCTTGCGGATGTGCGCCCGGCCGACCGCGGTGGTGGAGGTGGCGGCCGAGCTCGGCCTGCCGGTGAGCATCGTGCGCGTCCTGCTCTCCGACCTCCTGGTGCAGGGCCGCATCAGCGTCCGTCACCCGCGGATCGCCGCCTCCCCCCACCGTCTTCCCGATCCCGACATCCTGGAGCAGGTGCTCGTTGGACTCCGCAACCTCTGAACCGCCCAGCGGCCGCCGGGAACTGGCGGCCGGCGCCGACAACGGCCTGAAGGTCGTGATCGTCGGCGGCTTCGGCGTCGGCAAGACCACCCTGGTCCGCTCCGTCAGCGAGATCCGTCCCCTCAACACCGAGGAGACGATGACGCAGGCCGGGCAGGGCGTCGACGACCTCGACGGCGTCCGCACGAAGACGTCGACGACCGTCGCCTTCGACTTCGGCCGCATCACGCTCGACGAGCACAACGTCCTCTACCTGTTCGGCGCCCCCGGCCAGGAACGCTTCTGGTTCCTGTGGGACCGCCTGTTCTCCGGCACGCTCGGCGCCGTCGTCCTCGTCGACTCACGGCGCATCGAGGACTCCTGGTACGCGATCGACCGCCTGGAGCACCACGGCACACCGTTCATCGTCGCCCACAACGACTTCGGCGGCCCCCACCACACCCTGGAACAGCTCCGCGAGGCCCTCGACCTCGACCCCGAGGTGCCGCTCGTCCGCTGTGACGCCCGCGCCCGCACCTCCAGCAAGGACGTCCTGATCACGCTCCTCGAACACCTCAAGACGCTCTACGCCCCCCATACCGCTGCAGACCGTCAGCCGTACGTGCCTCAGGAGACCGCCCCGTGACAAGCCCCGGCTGCCCCGCGTCCGAGCACGGCACCGCGCCCGTCCCCCTGTCCGGCCCGCGCTTCGCGACCGAACCCGCCACCCTCTACCGGGAGATGCGCCGCGACCACGGCGCCGTCGCCCCCGTCGTCCTCGACGGCGACATCCCCGCCTGGCTGGTCCTCGGCTACCGCGAACTGCACCAGGTGACCGGCGACCCGGCCCTCTTCAGCCGCGACTCCGACCTGTGGAACCAGTGGGAGAACATCCCCGCCGACTGGCCGCTGCTGCCGATGATCGGCCACAAGCAGCCGTCGATCCTCTACACCGTCGGCGAACGGCACCGGCAGCGCGCCGCGATGATCAGCCACGCCCTCGAAGCCGTCGACCCGTTCGAACTCAAGGCACACGCCGAGCAGTTCGCCGACGAGCTCATCGACGGCTTCTGCGGCAAGGGCGAGTGCGACATCGTCGCCGACTACGCGATGCTGCTGCCCGTCCGCGTCCTGGCCCGCATCTACGGCTTCTCCGACGCGCAGGGCCCCGGCCTGGTCTCCGCGATGAACGACATGATCGACGGCCGCGAACGCGCCCTCGCCGGCCAGCAGCACCTCGCCCGGTCCATGGTCGAGCTGCTCGCCGCCAAGCACACCGCGCCGGGCGAGGACGTCGCCTCGTACATGCTCCAGGACCCCTCCGGGTTCACCGACGAGGAGGTCGCCCAGGACCTCATGGTGATGATGGCCGCCGGGCACCAGCCCACCGCCGACTGGATCGGCAACTCCCTGCGCCTGATGCTCACCGACGACCGCTTCGCCGCCTCCCTGTTCGGCGGCCGGCACAGCGTCGCCGAGGCGATGAACGAGGTCCTGTGGGAGGACACCCCGACGCAGAACGTCGCCGGGCGCTGGGCCACCCGCGACACCCGGCTCGGCGACCGCCACATCCGCTCCGGCGACCTGCTCCTGCTGGGCCTCGCCGCGGCCAACGCCGACCCGCAGGTCCGCACCGACGCCTCCGTCCTCACCGGCGGCAACAGCGCCCACTTCTCGTTCGGGCACGGCGAGCACCGCTGCCCGTTCCCCGCACAGGAGGTCGCCGAGGTCATCGCCCGGACCGCCATCGAGGTCGTCCTCGACCGGCTGCCCGACATCGACCTGGCGACGACGGCCGCCGCGCTCACCCGGCGGCCCTCGCCGTGGCTGCGCGGCCTCACCGACCTCCCGGTCCGCTTCACGCCGACGCCCGCGCTCTGACGCCACCCACTCCCGTCCAGGACTCTTGGAGACCACCCATGACGACTTCCGCTTCCGCGTGCCCGCACGCCTCCGCCGGCCGTATCGCCCTCGACCCGTTCGTCACCGACCTGGACGGGGAGAGCGCCAAGCTGCGCGCGGCGGGGCCCCTGGTGGAGGTGGAACTGCCCGGCGGCGTCCCCGTGTGGGCGGTCACCCACCACGCCGAGGCCCGCCAACTCCTCACCGACAAGCGCCTGGTGAAGGACATCGAGGTGTGGGGCGCCTGGAAGCGCGGCGAGATCCCCGCCGACTGGCCGCTGATCGGCCTCGCCAACCCCGGCCGCTCGATGCTCACCGTCGACGGCGAGGACCACCGCCGCATGCGCGCCCTCGTCGCCCAGGCGCTGACCGTGCGCCGGGTCGAGCGGATGCGCGAGCGGATCGAGGAACTCACCGCCGGACTGCTCGACAAGCTCCCCACCGGCAGCGGCGCGACCGTCGACCTCAAGGCGGAGTTCGCCTACCCGCTCCCCATGTACGTGATCAGCGACCTCATGGGCATCGACGAGGCCGACCACCCGCGCCTGAAGGTCCTGTTCGACAAGTTCTTCTCCACCCAGACCCCGCCGGAGGAGGTCGTCGCGACGCTCATGGAGCTCGCCGCGATGATGGGCGCCGTCGTCACCGCCCGCCGCGCCGAACCCGGCGACGACCTGACCAGCGCCCTGATCCAGGCCTCCGAGAACGGTGACCACCTCACCGACGAGGAGATCGTCTCCACCCTCCAGCTGATGGTCGCCGCCGGCCACGAGACGACGATCTCCCTCATCGTCAACGCGGTCGTGAACCTGTCCAAGCACCCCGAGCAGCTGGCCCTCGTCCTCGACGGCAAGGCCACCTGGGAGCAGGTCGTCGAGGAGACCCTGCGCCACTCCACCCCCACCTCGCACGTCCTGATCCGGTTCGCCGCCGAGGACGTCGAGGTCGGCGGGCGGACGATCCGCGAGGGCGACGCCCTGATCGTGTCCTACGGCGCCATCGGCCGCGACGAGCAGGCGCACGGCCCGACCGCCGGAGACTTCGACATCACCCGCACCTCGCCGACCCGGCACATCTCCTTCGGCCACGGCCCGCACGTCTGCCCCGGCGCGGCCCTGTCCCGCCTGGAGGCCGGCGTCGCCCTGCCCGCCCTGTACGCCCGCTTCCCCGGCCTGCGGCTCGCGGTCGAGCCCGGTGAGCTGCGCAACAAGCCGGTCGTCACCCAGAACGACCTGTTCGAGCTGCCGGTCGTGCTCGACGCCTGACCGCACGACGGTGCCTTCACGGGCCGAGGCCGGGTGGCCGTCCGCCACCCGGTCCCGGCCCATCTCACCGGACGGACAACGCGCAGGTCGGCCGGAACCACCCGCTAGTCTCCCTTTCGTGGCTGAGATCCAGATTCCCGCTGACATCAAGCCCGCCGACGGACGATTCGGCGCGGGCCCCTCCAAGGTGCGGACGGAGGCGCTGGACGCCCTGGCCGCGACCGGCACCTCCCTGCTCGGTACCTCCCACCGCCAGGCCCCGGTCAAGAACCTGGTCGGCCGCGTCCGCGAGGGCGTGAAGGACCTGTTCTCCCTCCCCGAGGGCTACGAGGTCGTCCTCGGCAACGGCGGCTCCACCGCGTTCTGGGACGTGGCGACGCACGGCCTGATCGAGAACAAGTCCCAGCACCTGAACTTCGGCGAGTTCTCGTCCAAGTTCGCCAAGGCCGCCAAGCTGGCCCCGTGGCTCGCCGAGCCGACCGTCATCGCCTCCGAGCCGGGCACGCACCCCGAGCCGCAGGCCGAGGCCGGCGTCGACGTGTACGGCCTGACCCACAACGAGACCTCCACCGGTGTCGCCGCCCCGATCAAGCGCGTGGCCGGTGCCGACGAGGGCGCCCTCGTCCTGGTCGACGCCACGTCCGGCGCGGGCGGTCTGCCCGTCGACATCGCCGAGACGGACGTCTACTACTTCGCCCCGCAGAAGTCCTTCGCCTCCGACGGCGGCCTGTGGGTGGCGGTCTTCTCCCCCGCCGCGATCGAGCGCGCCGAGCGCGTCCACGCCTCGGGCCGCCACATCCCGGAGTTCTTCAGCCTCCCCACGGCGATCGACAACTCCCGCAAGAACCAGACGTACAACACGCCCGCGCTCGCCACGCTCTTCCTGCTCGGCGAGCAGCTGGAGTGGATGAACAGCCAGGGCGGCCTGTCCTTCACGACGGCCCGCACCAAGGACTCCTCGACGCGCCTGTACAGCTGGGCCGAGGAGTCGAAGTACGCCACGCCGTTCGTCACCGACGCCGCCAAGCGCTCGCAGGTCATCGGCACGATCGACTTCGACGACTCGGTCGACGCGGCCGCCGTCGCGAAGGTGCTCCGCGCCAACGGGATCGTCGACACCGAGCCCTACCGCAAGCTCGGCCGCAACCAGCTGCGCATCGCGATGTTCCCGGCGATCGACCCGGCGGACATCACGGCCCTGACGAACTGCATCGACTACGTCATCGGTCAGCTCTGACCTCCACAGGGTCCGGCTCTTCCACGGGGGACCGCACACCGGCACCGGCCGGCGTGCGGTCCCCCGTCCCCCTTTCGGGCCGGTCCCGGCTCAGCCGCGCTTCGACCTGCGGGTCAGGCGCCCTATGCCGACCGCCACGATCAGGAGGACCGCGGCGCCCACCGCACCGGCCTTGCCCGTGATGCCGGCGTCGCCGTCGCCACCGCTCTCGTCCGAGCCCGTCCCGGGAGTCCCCGTACCGTCACCCGATCCGGCGCCCTCCACCTCGACCGGGCGGACCGAACTGCCCTTGCCCTCGCTGCCGTACAGCAGCGTCCGGCCGTCCGGCGTGTACGTCACCGACTCGCCCTGCGGCTGCATCGGGACGCTCAACTGCCCCTCCCGCTTCGGCCTGCCGTCGTTCCACGCGTACGAGACACCGCCGAAGTACCCGCGCACCGCCAGCTGCTTCCCGTCCGGGGAGAACGCCGCGTCCGTGGCCCAGAGATCGATGTCGGCGACGCGGCGGAAGGTGTTCGTACCCGCCGTGCTCAGCCGCGCCGGGCCCTCGTACAGCCCGCCGCCGTCCTCGCCCTTCTCCACGATGTAGACCCGGCCGGTCTTCGGATGGACCATCAGCGACTCGGCGTTGCGCGGCCCGTCCGCGTACTTCACGACGTACTGCGTGGCCCGCACGGTCTGGTCGCGCAGCTCCTTCGGCTCGGGCAGCCGGTAGATCCAGACGTGGTCCCAGGAGCCCCCCAGGTTGTCGCCGATGTCGCCGACGTAGAGGTCACCGTCCGGACCGATCGAGATCGCCTCGACGTCACGCGGCGAACCGATCCCGGTGAGCGTGAGCGTCGCGACCGTCTTCCCCGTCCGCCCGTCGATCGCGTACAGGAACGCGCCGTCGTCGCTGTCGTTGTGCGTCCAGTACACGCCGGGGTGCGCCCGGGACGCGGCCAGGCCGCTGGACTCCGTGATCCGCGGGTCCTGGATCGTGAACCCGTCCGAGCCGGGCGACCGCCCGTCCGCCCCGGCCGGCACCACGGCCGCCCCCGTCACCAGAACGGCGGCGGCCAGCACCGCACCGATCCGCCCCGTCCGCGACCACGCCTTGTCCGCACGCATGCCCCCAGCTTGCCAGGCGTGTCCGGTCTCACACGCACCTGACCGGCGTGATCTCCGCGGCATCGACCATGATGAGCGGATGCTCAGGTTCATGTTCGTCGGTGACTCGATGACCATCGGGAGCGCCGGTGAACACACCTGGCGCCTGCGCATGTGGCAGCACCTGCGCGCCACCGGCACCGACTGCGCCGTCGTCGGCCCCCGCACCGCCCTGTACGGCGGCACCCACGACTACGCCGACCCCGGCTTCCCGCAACAGCACCTCGCCGGCTGGGGCGAGGGCTGGCAGCACATGGCACCCGTCATCGGCGACGCCGTCACCGCCGCCGGCGCCGACACCCTGCTCATCTCCCTCGGCCTGATAGACCTCGGCTTCTACACCGACGCCGAGCAGACCGCCGAGAACGTGCGCCGCTTCGTCGCCGCCGCCCGCGCCGCGAACCCCACCGTCCGTATGGTCATGCTCCCCGTCATCCCGAACGTACGGGCCGAGACCGACGCCCCCTTCGCCGCGCAGGTCGCCCACTTCAACACCCTGCTCGCGAAGGCCGTCGCGGACCTCTCCGAACCCCGCTCCCCGCTGCTGCTCGCCTCGGTCCCCGAGTCGTACGACATCCACCGCGACACCTACGACGGCACCCACCCGAACGCCTCCGGCGAGCACAAACTCGCCGGCGCCTTCGCCGACGCGCTGCACCAGGCCTGGGCCATCGGCGGCCCCTACCCGCAGTTCGAAGGAACGGCCTAGTACGGCACCGTCGCGCACGTCGTCTTCGCCCACGCCGACGGGCCGTAGCTGTTCGCCGCACGGATCTTGATGCAGATCTCGTCGCCGGAGAACGGGCCCGTGATCGTGTAGCTGGTGCCGGACGTCGAGTACGTCGTGTTCACGTTCTTCTCCGTGAACTGGCTGCCCTTGTTGACGTAGTTGATCTCGTAGCGGGTGGCCCGGGAGACCGCCGGCCAACTCGCCTTGATCGGCATCGAGCAGGCGCCGACACAGGAGTTCGTGTAGTCGAGCCGGTAACTCGTCATCGCGGGCGGCGGCGAACCGGCCGACGAACCGCCTCCCGAACCGTCTCCGGACGACCCGGAGCCGGACCCGGACCCGGACCCGGTGGACCCGCCGGAAGTGTCCGTTCCGCTCCCGGCGCCGGCCGCACCGCCCGACGCCGTACCGGAGCCACCGTCCTCGTCCCGCGCCTGCTCCCCGTCGGCCCCGCCCGGAGCCACGGACTCCCCCTTGTCACCCCCGCCGTCCTTCTTCTTCCCCTTCGGCTTGGCGGACTTGGACGCGGACACGGACGGGGACGCGGACGCCGAACCCGTCGGAGACGCGCTCACCGTCGCACTCGCGCTGCTCGACGGGCGCCGGGCCTGCGCGTCCCCGTCGTCCCGCACGTACGGCAGCAGCGCCATCGTGCCGCCGCCCACCGTCAGGACGACCGCGACGGGCAGCACCACGAACAACCGCCGACGCCGCTTCGGCTGCCGCTCGGCCTTCTTCGTGGCCTTTCCCCCACCACCCCCCGCCGTCACCGCCGGAAGCACCGCCTCCGCGCCCGCCCGCAGCCCGACCGTCGCCCGGTCCACCGGCTCCTCCCGCAGCGGCACCGCCTCCGCGTCGAGCAGCCGCGCCGACTGCTGCGCCAGCCGCGCCACGACCTCGGCGGGCAGCCACGCCGCCCCGCCGCCCGCAGCCGGACGCACCCGCTCCGGATCCGCGAGCAGCTCGTCCACATCGGGCCGCTCGTCGACCCCCTTGGCGAGGCAGCGCACGACGAGCGCGCGCAGCGCCGCGTCCTCGATCCCCGTGAGATCCGGCTCGTCCTCCACGATCTGGAACATCACCGCGTGCCCACTGCTGGCGCCGTGCCCGAACGGCAGCCGCCCCGTCGCCGCGTACGTCAGCACGCAGCCCAGCGTGAACACGTCGCTCTTGACCCCGGCGCTGCGCCCGCGCACCTGCTCCGGCGACATGAAGCCGGGCGACCCGACGACCATCCCCGTACTCGTGAGCAGCGACTCGACGGACGCCTCCAGCGCCCGCGCGATACCGAAGTCGATGACCTTGGTGCCGTCGACGGTCAGCATCACGTTCGACGGCTTCAGGTCGCGGTGCACGATGCCCGCGTCGTGGATGTCCTTCAGGGCGTGCAGCAGCCCGTCGGCGAGCGCGTGCACCGAGTCCACGGGCAGCGGCCCGTGCCGGCGCACCACCTGCTCCAGCGAGAGGCCCGGCACGTACCCGGTGGCGACCCACGGCGGCTCGTCGTCGGGACCCGCGTCGAGCACCGGCGCCGTGAACCGCTCCCCGACCTTGCGCGCCGCCTCGATCTCGCGCCGGAACCGGGCCCGGAACCGCGCGTCCGACACGTGCTCCTCGTGCACGACCTTGACCGCGACGGTGCGCCCGCTGTCCGACCGCGCGAGGAACACCCGGCCCATGCCGCCCGCCCCGAGCCGGCCGAGCAGCAGATACGGGCCGATGCGCGCCGGATCGAACACGGCGAGCGGCTTCACGCCCCCGTCGAGCCCCTCCTCACGCCCACCGCCGCCACCCTCGCCCTGATTGCTCCCGCTCATGCCGATCTGGCTCCCCCGCCTTTTGCCGCCTGGTCACCGGCGTAACGCCGTTGAGGATAAAGGGCGTTGGTGAGCCGGTGAAAGCGGGGAGGTGCGGTGCGATCACACACCCGTACATCTTGGCCGCACCCAACAGCGGATTTTGACGTCACCGACCACGACTACTTAGAGTCGCCATTTGATTACCGATGGGGGCGGTGGAGAGCGTGGCACGAGTGCTGGGCGTGGTCCGGCTGTCGAGGGTTTCGGATGAGAGCACGTCGCCGGAGCGTCAGCGCCGGTCCATCCAGCGATGGGCCGACCTGGAGGGGCACGTCGTCGTCGGGTGGGCCGAGGACATCGACGTGTCCGGCGGGATCGAACCGTGGAAGCGACCGGAGTTCGGCTTGTGGCTCCCCTCCACCATCGGGAAGGCCGTCAGTGCGATCAGCACCGGATCGCCATGGAGGAATCACGCGCTGACGAGTACGACATCATGTGCGCGCTGAGGATCGACCGTCTCTCGCGGCGCGTGCTCCACGTGCACACCCTCCTGGAGTGGTGCGAGGAGAACGGGAAGGAAGTCGCGACCGTAGAGGACGGGATCAACCTCAACACACAGATGGGGAAGCTTCTCCTCAGCGTGATCGCGTCCTTCGCTGAAGGAGAGCTCGAAGCCGTCAGGGCGCGAGCCAAGTCCTCGTACAACCACCTGCTGAAGGAAGGCCGCTGGCGCGGTGGCCGCACCCCGTACGGCTACCGCGAGGAGAAGCAGGAGACGGGCGATGGTTGGAAGCTCGTCCCCGATGAATACGGGACCGGAACCGCCGGGACGCTCCGTGAGATCGTGCGTCGCCTGATCGCAGGGGAATCCGCGAACAGCATCGCGCAGTGGCTCAACCGGGACCTGTCGAAGACTCCCACGTCACTGGACGCCCAGATGATCCGCAGCGGCAAGGTCCCGAAAGGCAGCCGCTGGACGGCGGCCAACACGGCAAAGGTCGTGCGGTCCCGCTGTGTTCTGGGGCAGATGGAAGTGTCCGAGGAGATCCTGGTCGAGGGAGAGAAGAAGACGCGGCGCCGGGCCGTCCGCGACACGGCCGGCCGACCGCTCCAGCGTGCCGAGCCGCTGATCACGCTCGAGGAGTGGGAGCTGGCCAACAAGAGGCTGGACGAGAACACCAGCAGACGCACGGGAAATCGCAAGGGCGGATCGCCCCTGCTCCGTGTCGCGTTCTGCGCATGCGGGGAGCCTGCGTATCTCGCCCCTGGTCGTAACTGGCCCTACTACCGATGCGCCTCCCGGACCACGCACAAACCATGCCCCACCGGCAGCAAGGGCATCGCGGCGCACACCTTGGAGGATGCCGTGGAACAGACATTCCTCCTCGCTGCCGGCGACGTCGAGATCGTCCGAAAGATCTTCAGGCCCGGTGTGGACCACTCACGCGACATCGAGGAAGCGAGCCGCGCCCTTGCTGGTCTGCGGGAGGACCGCGAGGCGGGCCTCCACTCCAGCGAGTTGGGCAAACAGGAGTACCGGGAGTCGTACAAGCGGCTGGAGGCGCGACGTGAACAGCTGCTCGCGCAGCCCACGCGTCCGGACACCTGGGAGGAGATCCCGACCGGAGAGACCTACCGGGAACGGTGGAGCACGTTGTCGACCCGGCATGACAAGGGCAGGGAGCTACGCGCCGCAGGGGTCAGGGCCGTCATCCACGCCGAGCCGGTTCCCGGTGAACGCGCCGGGCAGCTCTTGGCTGCCGAGGGTCATGACGGGATGTGGCAGCACCCGGTCGGCAGAGTCCAGATTCTGATTCCGATGGACGTCAGGCAGCGCCTGCGCAACCTGGCTGCGGTACACACCGAAGGCTGACCGGCAACGCGACCGCACCGCTCCTGACAGCGCCACGTGATGCCCTTGCTTGGAGCGGGCTCAAAGCAGTTGGCTGGGAACCATGAAGTACACGCAGCTCGGACGCACGGGACTCAAGGTCAGCCGGCTCGTCCTCGGCACCATGAACTTCGGTCCGCAGACAGACGAAACAACCAGCCACGAGATCATGGACGCCGCTCTCGACGCGGGGCTGAACTATGTGGACACTGCCAACGTCTACGGGTGGGGCGAGAACAAGGGTCGTACCGAGGAGATCATCGGGACCTGGTTCGCCAACGGGGGCGGGCGGCGGGACAAGACCGTGCTCGCCACCAAGGTGTACGGGAACATGGCGGGCGACGGCGACGTCTGGCCCAACCACGACCGGCTCTCCGCGGTGAACATCCGCCGGGCCGTCGAGGCGAGCCTGCGGCGTCTGCAGACGGACCACATCGACATCTACCAGTTCCACCACATCGACCGCCGCACTCCGTTCGAGGAGATCTGGCAGGCGGTCGACGTCCTGATCCAGCAGGGCAAGATCCTCTACGCCGGATCCTCGAACTTCCCCGGCTACAAGATCGCGCAGGCCAACGAGATCGCCGCCCGCCGGGGCACGATGGGCCTCGTCAGCGAGCAGTGCCTGTACAACCTGGCCGAGCGGCGCGCCGAGATGGAGGTCATCCCGGCCGCGCAGGAGTACGGCCTGGGCGTCATCCCGTGGTCGCCGCTGCACGGCGGGCTGCTCGGCGGCGTCCTGAAGAAGGAGGCCGAAGGCAGCCGGCGCCGGGACGGGCGCAGCGCGAGCGCGCTGGAGTCCACGTCGATGCGCGAGAAGGTGCAGGCCTACGAGGACCTGCTCGACAAGCACGGTCTGGAGCCGGGCGAGACGGCGCTGGCCTGGCTGCTGACCCGTCCCGGGGTCACCGGGCCGATCGTCGGGCCGCGCACGACGGAGCAGCTGGAGTCGGCGCTGCGGGCGGTCGAGCTGGAGCTGAGCGAGGAACTGCTCACGTCCCTGGACGAGATCTTCCCGGGGCCGGGTCCGTCCCCGGAGGCCTTCGCCTGGTGACCGGGCAGCGCTGACCGTGGCGGCCGCGCGGGCTCACCTGCCGGCGGCCGCCGCGACCACCACGACGACGAACATCAGCACGAGCACACCGGCCATGATCCGGTTTCGGGTCTTCGGGTCCACGCGTCGAGCCTAACGCGGCGCGGCGAGCGGCCACGCGGCGACCTTCTCGTACCGGGGCTGCTCGCCGGGCACCCCGGACGTGGGCAGGTTGCTGCGGACGAGGGCCAGCTCGGACACCGTCCAGGCGGGCCCCTCGAACGGGGCGAGCGCCTCGACGTACGGGCCGAAGTCGAAGGCGTGGCGGCTGCGGGCCAGAGTCAGGTGCGGCCGGTAGCGCCGGTGCTCGCCGGGCAGTCCGGCCCGGCGGCCGGCGGCCTCGGCGCGTTCGGCCAGCCGTCCGAGGGTGGCCGTGTCTCCGCTCACCCCCGCCCACAGGGCCCGCCCGCCGAACTGTCCGCCCCCGCGCAGAGCCAGCGCGAACTCCGGCGTACGGGCAGCCGCCCGCCCCAGCCGCGCCTCCAACTCCGCCACGCTCTCCTCGGGCACCTCCCCGTAGAACGCGAGCGTGAGATGCCACCCGCCCCGCCCGGTCCACCGCAGCCCACCGGCATCCGGCAACCCATCGACGGCGACCCCCAACGGCCCGATCGCGGATTCCGGCGGCAACACGGCGGCGAAGAGTCTCACGGGTGACAGTGTGACGGATCCGACGGCGCCGGGGGCGGGGGTCTCCGACGCGGGCATGAAGGCTAGGCCGCTTCTTTTGGATCACCTTGCCGACCAGATGAAGATGGCGGCGAGGTGGAGTCCGGCGAGGTAGATGGTGGCGGTCTTGTCGTAGCGGGTGGCCAGGCCGCGCCACTGCTTGAGCCGGTTGATGCAGCGTTCGACGGTGTTCCGCTGT
>NZ_JBHYTK010000075.1:0-16297 GCF_042749255.1 Streptomyces sp. NPDC059524
GGCTGCGCCTCATCGGGGAAATGCGACCCGAAGGGTCTGCATTTCAGGGGCGCGGGGAACTGCGCGACCAGCCCCCACCGGGCCGCACTCGCCGACGAACCGGCGGAGCTACGGCGCTAGATCCGCTCCACGATCGTGGCGATGCCCATCCCGCCCCCGACACACAGCGTCGCCAGCCCGTACCGGAGGTCCCGCCGCTCGAGCTCGTCCACCAGCGTGCCGAGGATCATCGCCCCGGTCGCCCCCAGCGGGTGCCCGAGCGCGATCGCCCCGCCGTTCACGTTCACCTTGTCCAGCGAGAGCCCCATGTCCTTCACGAAGCGGAGCACCACGGCCGCGAACGCCTCGTTGATCTCGACGAGGTCGATGTCGTCGATGGTCAGCCCGGCC
Source organism: Streptomyces sp. NPDC059524 (assembly GCF_042749255.1). NCBI lineage: Bacteria > Bacillati > Actinomycetota > Actinomycetes > Kitasatosporales > Streptomycetaceae > Streptomyces > Streptomyces sp. NPDC059524. Next base: position 391 of record NZ_JBHYTK010000075.1, read on the forward strand.
TTGGCGAGTGCCTTGCGGGTGGCCGGCGCGGGACCGGTGAGCATGATGGTCGGCTCGGAGCCGGACACGGCCGCGGAGACGATCCGGGCGCGCGGCGTGAGCCCGTACCGCTCCCCCACCTCGCGCGAGCCGATGGCGACGAGGGAGGCGCCGTCGACGATGCCGGAGGAGTTGCCCGCGTGGTGGACGTGGTCGATCTTCTCGACCCAGTGGTACTTCTGCAGCGCCACCGCGTCGAAGCCGCCGAGGTCGCCGATGTCCTTGAAGGACGGCTTCAGCCGGGCCAGCGAGTCTGCCGTGGTGCCCGGGCGCAGGAACTCGTCGTGGTCGAGCACGGTGAGGCCGCTGCGGTCCTTGACCGGGACGACGGACCGCTCGAAGCGGCCGTCCTTGACGGCGGCGGCGGCCCGCTCCTGGGAGAGCGCCGCGTACTCGTCGACGTCACGCCGCGAGAAGCCCTCGATGGTGGCGATGAGGTCGGCGCCGATGCCCTGCGGCACGAAGCCGGTGTCGAAGTTGGTCATCGGGTCGGCGAACCAGGCTCCGCCGTCGGAGGCCATCGGCACGCGCGACATGGACTCGACGCCGCCGGCGAGGACGAGGTCCTCCCAGCCGGAGCGGACCTTCATGGCGGCCAGGTTCACGGCTTCCAGGCCCGAGGCACAGAAGCGGTTCTCCTGGACGCCGGCGACGGTGTCGGGCAGGCCGGCCGCGATGGCGGCGATGCGGGCGATGTCGGAGCCCTGGTCGCCGACGGGGCCGACGACGCCGAGGACGATGTCGTCGATCGCGGCGGGGTCGAGGTCGGGGAAGCGGGCGCGGATCTCGTGGATGAGCCCGACGACCAGGTCGATCGGTTTGGTGCCGTGCAGCGAGCCGTTGGGCTTGCCCTTGCCGCGCGGGGTGCGGATCGCGTCGTAGACGTACGCGTCTGTGGTCACGGAGGTGCCTTTCGGGGCTGTGGAGCTGTTCAGGGCTTCGGAGGCGTGCGGGAGGTCAGGCGAGCAGGGAGCGGCCGATGATCTCCTTCATGATCTCGGTGGTGCCGCCGTAGATGGTCTGGATGCGTCCGTCGGTGAAGGCCTTCGCGACGCGGTACTCGGTCATGTAGCCGTAGCCGCCGTGCAGTTGGAGGCAGCGGTCGGCGACGCGCTTCTGCAGTTCGGTGGCCCACCACTTCGCCATGGAGGCGTGCACGGCGTCGAGGGTTCCGTCGGAGTGGTCCTCGATGCAGCGGTCGAGGAAGGTGCGGGTGACGGCGCACTCGGTGGCCATCTCGGCTATCTCGAACCGGATGTGCTGCTTGGTGGCGAGCGGCCGGCCGAAGGCCTCGCGCTCCTTCACGTACGTCGTGGTGATCTCCAGGAGGTGCTCGGCGGCGGCGATCGCGGCGACGGCGATGCCCATGCGCTCCTGCGCGAGGTTCGTCATCAGGTGGATGAACGCGCCGTCGAGCTCGCCGAGCAGATTCTCCTTCGGGACGCGGACGTCGTCGAAGAAGAGCTCGGCCGTGTCCTGGGACTTCTGGCCGATCTTGTCGAGGTTGCGGCCCCGCTCGAAGCCCTCCATGCCGCGCTCGACGACGAGCAGGGACAGGCCGTGGGCGCCGCCCTCGGTGGTGGTCTTGGCGACGACGATGACGAGGTCGGCGAGGATGCCGTTGGAGATGAAGGTCTTGGAGCCGTTGAGCAGCCAGTGGTCGCCCTTGTCCTCGGCGCTGGTGCGGATGCCCTGGAGGTCGGATCCGGCGCCGGGCTCGGTCATGGCGATCGCGGTGATCAGCGAGCCGTCGCAGAAGCCGGGCAGCCAGCGCCGCTTCTGCTCCTCGGTGGCGAGGGAGGTGAGGTACGGGCCGATGATGTCGTTGTGCAGGCCGACCGCGAACCCGGCGACACCGGCGCGGGTGAACTCCTCGGCGAGGACGGCGCTGTAGCGGAAGTCCTCGTTCCCGCCGCCTCCGTACTCCTCCGGGACGGCGAGGCCGAGCAGGCCCTGGCGTCCGGCGGCGAGCCAGACCTCGCGCGAGACGATGCCGTCCTTCTCCCACTGCTCGTAGTGCGGGGTGACCTCCTTGGCGAGGAAGGTGCGGACGGTCTCGCGGAACGCCTCGTGCTCGGCGCTGTACAGGCGTCGCTCCATGCCGGTTCTCAACTGCCTTCCGTTGTCGTCTGGTCCAGTGCCGGTACGCCCCAGTCGCGGGCCACGTCGGCGGTGCCGGCGCCCGGCCGGGCGGGGCCCGAGCGGACGCCGGTGGGGGTGCGGGAGAAGCGCGGCGCGGGGGCCGGCTGGGTGATGCCGCCGTGCTCGACGAAGGTGGCGCGGGCGGCGAGGTGCGGGTGGGAGGGGGCCTCGCGCAGGGAGAGCACGGGCGCCACGCAGGCGTCGGAGCCCTCGAAGACGGCGGTCCACTCCTCGCGGGTCCGCTCCTTGAAGCGCGCGGCGACCGCGTCGTGCAGCTCGCCCCAGCGGGCGATGTCCTTGCGGGCGGGCGCCGTCCCGTCGAGGTCCATGAGCCGCATGAACTCGTCGTAGAACTGCTGCTCCAGGGCGCCGACCGCCATGTACTGGCCGTCGGCGGTCTCGTAGGTGCCGTAGAAGGGACAGCCGCCGTCGAGGAGGTTGCTGCCGCGGCGGTCCTGCCAGCCGCCGGCCGCGAGCATGCCGTGGATCATGGAGGAGAGGTGGGACGCGCCGTCGACGATCGCGGCGTCGACGACCTGGCCGGGCCCGCCCGCGCGCGCGTGGTGCAGCGCGGCGAGGATGCCGACGACCAGGTAGAGGGAGCCGCCCGCGTAGTCGCCGACCAGGTTGGCGGGCACGGTCGGGGCCTTGTCGGGCTCGCCGATCATGCCGAGGGTGCCGGTCAGGGCGATGTAGGCGATGTCGTGCCCGGCGCGCTGGGCGAGGGGGCCGTCCTGGCCCCAGCCGGTCATGCGGCCGTAGACGAGGCGCGGATTGCGGGCGTGGCAGGCGTCGGGGCCCACGCCGAGGCGCTCGGCGACGCCGGGCCGGTAGCCCTCGATCAGGACGTCGGCGCGCTCGACGAGGTCCAGGACGCGGTCGGCGCCGTCCGGCGCCTTCAGGTCGACGACCACGGAGCGCTTGTTGCGGTTCGTGATGTCGAAGGCGGGGTCGATCGCGAGGCCTCCGCCGCCGGGGCGGTCGACGCGGACCACGTCGGCACCCAGGTCGGCGAGGAGCATCGCCGCGAAGGGGCCCGGCCCGATCCCGGCGAGCTCGACCACCCGCACACCGGCGAGCGGTCCGTTCCCGCCGTCTTCGGGCTGTCCGCCTGTCACTGTCATTCCGCCACGCCCCTGGGCTCGCTTGTGACACAACTGATGTAACACCAGTGATGCTATGAACGAGCCCGGCCGGGCACAAGCCCCCAAGAGCAAGCGCTTAGACATTTTCCCGGGGACCTAAGGGAAAGCTTGTGCGCGCCGCGCGCTAGCCTCGGCCACCGACAACGGCGCGGACGCGGGACAAGGGGTGTCATGAACAGGCCTGAAGAACCGGCCAGGACGTACGACGTGGTGCTGTTCGGGGCCACGGGCTTCGTCGGGGTGCTCACCGCCGAGTACCTCGCCGCGCACGCCCCGGAGGGCCTGCGCTGGGCGATCGCCGGCCGCGACACCGCGAAGCTGGAGCGGCTGCGCGAGCGCCTCACCGGGATCGACCCGGCGTGCGCGGTGCTCCCGCTGGAGCGCGCGGACTCCGCCGACCCGGCGTCCCTGCGCGAACTCGCCTCCCGCACGCGCGTGGTCGCCTCGACCGTCGGCCCGTACCTGGAGTACGGCGAGGGACTCGTCGCCGCGTGCGCGGACGCGGGCACCGACTACGTGGACCTCACGGGCGAGCCGGAGTTCGTCGACCTCATGTACGTGCGGCACGACGCCCGCGCGCGCGAGACGGGCGCCCGCCTGGTGCACAGCTGCGGCTTCGACTCGGTCCCGCACGACCTGGGCGCGTACTTCACGGTCCGGCAGCTGCCCGAGGGCGTGCCGCTGCGCGTCGACGGGTTCGTGCGCTCCAACGCCCAGTTCTCGGGCGGCACGTTCGCCTCCGCGCTGAACCAGTTCGCGCGGGCCCGGCAGATGCTCGCCGCGCACCAGGACCGGCGCCGGCACCAGCCCCGCCTGGTGGGCCGTACCGCGTACGCGCCGACGGGCGCCCCGCGGTACGCGCCCGAGGTCGGCGCCTGGGCGGTGCCGCTGCCGACGATCGACCCGCAGGTGGTGCAGCGTTCGGCGCGCGCCCTGGAGCGGTACGGCCCCGACTTCCGCTACCGGCACTACGCCGCCGTGAAGTCGCTGCCCGTCGCGGTCGGCGGGGTCGCCGCGGTGAGCGCGGTGTTCGCGGCGGCCCAGGTGCCGCCCGCGCGGCGCTGGCTGGGCGGGCGGCTGCGCCCCGGGGACGGGCCGGGCGAGGCGCGCCGCGCGAAGAGCTGGTTCTCGGTGCGGTTCGTCGGCGAGGGCGGCGGGCAGCGCGTGTTCACCGAGGTGTCGGGCGGCGACCCGGGCTACGGCGAGACGGCGAAGATGCTGGCCGAGTCGGCGATGTGCCTGGCTCTGGACGAACTGCCCGCGACGGCGGGGCAGGTGACGACTGTTCAGGCCATGGGCGACGCCCTCCTGGAGCGGCTCCAGGAGGCCGGGCTCACGTTCCGGGTCGCCGCCCGGCGGTGACGTCGAGCAGGGCGTCCCGGCACAGCCGGTCCGCCCTGCGGGTCGTCTCCGGGATCCGGAACTGCGGGGTCAGCGCGAGGACATGGGCGCAGGCGTTGTCCAGCGTCATGCGGTGCCCGACGGACACGTAGACCGGTTTGACGCCGGCCCTGGTCCGCAGGGCGCGGCCGACCTCGTCGGCGCCGTCGAGGAGCGGGGCCGCGGCGCCCCGCTCCGGGCCGACCTCGCCGTGCGCGAACACGAACGGCTTCTTGGCGACGCCCACCGTGGGCAGCCCGGTGAGCACGCCGAGGTGGCTGGCGAGCCCGAAGCGGCGCGGGTGGGCGAGCCCGTAGCCGTCGCACACCACGAGGCCGGGGGCGGCGTCCAGCGCCTCCAGGGCGCCGAGGACGGCCGGGATCTCGCGGAACGCCAACAGGCCCGGCACGTAGGGGAAGGCGACGCGTCCGACGGCCGTCGCCTCCTCGACGACGTCGAGCGTCGCCGCGTCCAGCACGACGGCGGCGGCGGCCACGACGCCGCGCTCGTCGTCGTAGGCGACGTCGATCCCGGTGACCGTGCCGGTGCCGGGCGCGGGCCCGGTCTCGTCGCGCACGACGCGTCCGCGCAGCGCGTCCTGCACGGCCAGCGCCGCCGCCTCGTCCTCCGGCCAGCCCTCAGGGATCCCCGTGATCGTCCGCATGTCCTCACCTTAGACAGCCGGACGACCGGCCCCGCGCGGCGGCAGTAGGGTGGCGATCATGTTCGTTCTCGAATTGACGTACACCCAACCGGCCGACCGCGTCGACGCGTTGCTGCCCGCCCACGTCGAGTGGCTGGACGCGCAGTACGCGGCCGGCACCTTCCTCGCGTCGGGCCGCAAGAACCCGCGCGACGGCGGCGTCATCCTGGCCACCGGATCGGACCGCGAGGCGATCGAGTCGCTCACCCGGACCGACCCGTTCGTGACCGGCGGCGTGTGCGCGTACCGGGTGACGGAGTTCTACGCGACGAAGACGTCTCCCGAACTGGCGGACCACCGCGACGAGTTGCCCGCCGACGCGTAGCCGCACCCGGTACCGCGCTCACCTACGGCTACCGGCGGCTACCGGCCCGAGCGGGCCACCCGGCCCTTCTCGCCCGATGCCCAGCACGCGCCGTCGCGGGTGCAGTCCACCGTGTCGTACGAGCCCGTGTCGACGGTGCGCCAGGTGCGGCCGCCGTCGGTCGTGAGGTCGGTGCCGGTCGGGCCGACCGCGAGGGCCGCGGCGCGGCTGTGCGGAAGCCAGGCGACTCCGGAGCGGTAGGCGGGCGGCGGCCGGTCCGACGGGGTCCAGGTGCGGCCCGCGTCCCCGGTGACCGCGGCGGCCCGCGGGGAGGCCTGGTCGGCGCGGTAGTCGCCGCCGACGGCGATGCCGTGGGCGCGGTCGCGGAAGGCGAGCCCGAAGACACCGCGGGCCGGGTCGCCCGCCGGGACCGGCGTCTCGTGGGCGGTCCAGGTCAGGCCGCGGTCGCCGGAGTGCAGGACGCGGGCGGTCGCGCCGCCGCCGGTCGCGAGCCACACGTCGGAGCGGCCGGCCGACACGAGGCACTGCCCGGACGCGGCGAAGCCCGCCTCCCCCGGCTGCGCGGCCGGCATCCCGGCGCTGGGCAGCACCTTCCAGGAACGGCCGCCGTCCCCGGTCGACAGGATGCGGTACTTGCCGTCGACGGGGTCGCTCATGGCCAGCCCGTTGCGGTGGTCGAAGAAGGTGACGCAGTCGTAGAAGGCCTTCGGGTCCGGGTTGCGGAAGGACTCCGTCCAGGTCGCGCCGCCGTCGTCGGTGCGGAAGATCCGGGAGTCCTCGCCCTCCCCGATGGCCAGGGCCACGGCGCGGCGCGCGTCGAAGGCCTCGATGTCGCGCAGTTCGAGGCCGCTCGCACCGGGCGGCGAGACGTTCCGCCAGTGGGATCCGCCGTCGGTGGTGCGCAGCACGGTGCCGCGCGAGCCGGCGACCCAGGCGGTGGAGCGGTTCACGGCGGCGAGGCCGCGGAAGCGGGCGTCGGTGCCGGTGTCCGTGAGCCGCCAGGCACCGGGCTCACCCGGCGCGCCGCTCGACGCGGGGGCCGGGGCCGCGCCGAGCGCGACGGCGCCGAGGACGGCCGCCGCGAGCACCGCGGCCCCCTTCGTTCCGCTCGTTCCCCCGCTCCGTGCGCGCGCCCTCTCCCCGGTGCGCAGGAACCTCAGTACTCTCGTTGCCCTCGATCTCCCCATGGCGCGCGAAGCTAGTGCAGCACCTCGGTGGCGTCCAGAGGGCCTCCAGGGCCTCAGGAGAATCAGCCGGTACGCGGGCGACATGAAACCGGTGACCGAGGTCACTCGTTTTTCGTCCGAGTTCCTGTGCACGGATCGGTCCGTTCCGCCGTCTATTCCAGTGAGGCCGTCCGAGCGTGGCCGGCCTCCGTCCAGCCTTCACAAGGGAGCAGGCGTTGTCCTTCGTCATCGAGCAAGCCGTTGAGGCCCGTCTCGTCGCCGCCGCGCCGCGCATGGCGAGCATCCCCGCGACCCTGCACTACGACCTCCACGACCCGTTCGCCGTGCGCATGTCGTTCCCGGCGTCGGCGACGCTGGAGGGTGTCGAGGTCTGCTGGACGTTCTCGCGCGAGCTGCTCGCGGCGGGAGTCGTGGACGCGGTGGGCGCCGGTGACGTGCGGGTGCGCCCGTACGGCTACGACCGCACGGAGCTGGAGTTCCACGCGGTCGAGGGCACGGCGATCGTCCACATCCGCACCGGTGAGCTGCGGCGCTTCCTCGGGGACACGGACGCGCTGGTGCCGGTCGGCGAGGAGTCGGCCTTCCTGGACGTCGACGGCGACCTGGCGGAGCTGCTCCGCGACGCCTGAGCCTCCGCCCCGCGGACCCCCGGCCGCCCCGCGTAATTCCGTTGACGGGCCCGAAGGCGGGTCCTACGTTGTACAGCGGTTCTGTTGCCGTCGATCGGAGAAGGACGTTGCTCGTCTGAGGTCCTGAGACACCGCGCATGTCACGCAGTGCACGCGTACCCCGCACTTCCGGGCGTACGGCTGCCGTGCGGCATGTCGTCGTGCGAGACCTCGGTGATCCGAGCCGTCCGTCCTGTCCACCGCAACAGGCCCTTTTTTGTGGGCCTTTCGCCCGCGGTGTCTCGAACGCTTCGCATGTCCACCGTTCGTTCCGAGCACCCGCGAGGCCCGTATGTCCATGTCCCCCCATTCGCACGGATCCGCCCCCGCGTCGATCGCCTGCACCGCCCTTTCCTACGCCTGGCCGGACGGCACCCCCGTCCTGGACGGACTCCAGGTCGCCTTCGGCCCCGGACGCACCGGCCTGATCGGTGTCAACGGGTCCGGGAAGTCGACCCTGTTGAAGCTGATCGCCGGCGAGCTCACGCCCTCGGAGGGCACCGTGCGGGTCGCCGGCGAGGTCGGCTACCTGCCGCAGAACGTCACGCTCGACACCGGGCGGCGCGTCGACGAGGTGCTCGGCATCGCCGCCACCCGCGCCGCGCTGCACGCGATCGAGGCCGGCGACCCGAGCGAGGAGCACTTCACGGCGGTCGGCGACGACTGGGACGTCGAGGAGCGCGCCACCGCGACCCTCTCCCAGCTCGGCCTCGGCCGCATCGACCTGGACCGCACCGTCGGCGAGGTCTCCGGCGGCGAATCGGTGCTGCTGCGGCTCGCCGCGCTGCTCCTGCGCCGCCCCGACGTCCTGCTGCTCGACGAGCCGACGAACAACCTGGACCTGTACGCCCGCCGCCGGCTCTACGCGGCCGTCGACGGCTGGTCCGGCGTCCTCGTCGTGGTCAGTCACGACCGTGAACTCCTCGACCGTGTCGACCAGATCGCCGATCTGCGCGGCGGCGAGGTCACCTGGTACGGCGGGAACTTCTCCGCCTACGAGGAGGCGCTCGCGGCCGAGCAGGAGGCGGCCGAACGCATGGTGCGTGTCGCCGAGTCCGACCTGAAGAAGCAGAAGCGCGAACTGGCCGACGCCCACGTGAAACTGGCCCGCCGCAAGCGGTACGGCCAGAAGATGTGGGACACCAAGCGCGAGCCCAAGGTCGTCATGGGCGAACGCAAGCGTCAGGCCCAGGTCGCCGCCGGCAAGCACCGCATCATGCACGAGGAGAAACTCGCCGAGGCCAAGGAGCGCCTCGACGAAGCCGTGGAAGCGGTCCGCGACGACGACGAGATCCGCGTCGACCTGCCGTTCACGGCGGTGCCGCCGGGTCGGCAGGTGCTCACGCTGCGTGAGCTGAGGCTCGCGTACGGGGCGCGCGTGGACGGCGAGTTCGAGCTGCGCGGCCCGGAACGGATCGCGCTGGTGGGACGCAACGGCGCGGGCAAGACCACGCTGCTGCGCACGATCGCCGGCGAGCTGGCCGCGCTCGAAGGAGAGGCGACGGCGCATGTGCCGCTGCGTTTCCTGCCCCAGCGGCTCGACGTGCTGGACGAGGAGGCGAGCGTCGCGGAGAACGTGGCCCGGTTCGCGCCGGACGCCACGGTGAACCGGGTCCGGGCGCGGCTCGCCCGCTTCCTGTTCAAGGGGGCGAAGGCGGACCAGCTCGCGGCCTCCCTGTCGGGCGGCGAGCGCTTCCGGGCGACGCTGGCCGCGCTCATGCTCGCCGAGCCCGCCCCGCAGCTCCTCATGCTGGACGAGCCGACGAACAACCTGGACATGGCCAGCGTCCGGCAGCTGACCTCGGCCCTGGAGTCGTACGAGGGGAGCCTGATCGTGGCCAGTCACGATCTGCCGTTCCTGGAGTCGATCGGCATCACGCGCTGGCTGCTGCTCGACGGCCGCCTGAGGGACACGACCCGCGAGGGGGTGCGCGCCGCCTGACATGAAGAGCGGCCGACAGGGGAGGTGTGACTTGCCTCTCAGTCCGCCCGCTCGGGCTCCTGGGGTGGGGACGGCTCTTTACCGAGCGCTTAACCTACGGGAACGTAACCTACGACACCGTAGGTAGATCCGCTCGTTCCGCCCGCTGTATCTCCGTCCCCAGGAGCCCTTCGTGACTGTCATCTCCCCCCGCCTCGGTTCGTCGACCAGCTGGACCGACGCCCGGCTGCTGTACGCCCTGGAGGAAGTGGTCGAGAAGGAGCTCAACCGGCACCTGAAGGTCGCCAAGGACTGGATGCCGCACGAGTACGTGCCCTGGTCGGACGCGCGGAACTTCCCGGGCCTGTTCGAGGACGGCGAGGCGTGGGACAAGGAGCAGTCCAAGGTCACCGAGATCGGCCGCACGGCCCTCGTGGTGAACCTCCTCACCGAGGACAACCTGCCCAGCTACCACCACGAGATCGCCTCGCTCTTCGGCCGTGACGGCGCCTGGGGCACGTGGGTGCACCGCTGGACGGCGGAGGAAGGCCGGCACGGCATCGTGATGCGCGACTACCTGCTCGCCTCGCGCGCCGTGGACCCGGACAAGCTCGAGGCGTTCCGCATGTCCCACATGAGCGAGGGCTTCGAGTCCGACAACCGGCACTCGATGCTGCACTCGGTCGCGTACGTGGCCTTCCAGGAGCTCGCCACCCGCATCTCGCACCGCAACACGGGCCACCAGTCCGGCGACCCGGTCTGCGACCGGATGCTGTCCCGGATCGCGACCGACGAGAACCTGCACATGGTCTTCTACCGGAACCTGCTGAAGGCCGCCTTCGAGCTCGCCCCCGACCTGACCATGCAGGCCGTGCGCGACGTGGTCGTCGACTTCCGCATGCCCGGCCACGGCATCCCCGGCTTCGAGCGCGCCGCCGCGCAGATGGCCATCGGCGAGGTCTACAACCTGCGCATCCACCACGACGACGTGCTGCAGCCCGTGCTCCGCTTCCTGAAGATCATGGAGATCGACGGCCTGGGCCCGGAGGGTCTCAAGGCGCAGGAGGAACTGGGTCTGTTCATGAACGGCCTGGACTCCGAGGCCGCCAAGTTCGACGAGAAGCTGGCCGCCCGCAAGGCCCGGATGGCGGCGCGCGCCGCCGCCAAGTGAGCCGACCGGCGCACGGGCTCCAGGAGTCCTAGGAGGAGCGCCTGATCTCGTGGCGCTCCTTCTCGGACAGTCCGCCCCAGACGCCGAAGCGTTCGTCGTGCTTCAGGGCGTACTCGAGGCAGGCCGGCCTGATCTCGCACATCCGGCAGATCATCTTGGCCTCGCGGACCGAGCTTCCGGGTTCGGGAAAGAAGAAGTCCCCGCCGGTCTGGGCGCACAGGGCCTGGTCCCGCCAGGTGGGGCCGGCAGGCGTGAGGGTCGTGTTCGCGTGCATGCCGGTCATGCTGCCGCGCGGCGCGAAACGTTCGATCAACGAATGATCAACGCCCGCGCCGCGCGCTCGTCACTGCTGGTCGGGGTCGCCCTTGATGACCGCGAAGCCCGCACCGTAAGGGTCGGCGAGCTTGGCGATGCGGCCCACGCCGGGGAGGCTGACGGGCGCCAGGCGTACCGTACCGCCCAGCTCCTGGGTCCGGTCGGCGACCGCGTCGACGTCCGGCACATGGACGTACGGCGTCCAGTGCGCCCCGTCGGGCGCCTCCACCGGGTCCGCCTGGAGCGGCACCATCCCGCCGAACATGCCGTTCTCGTCGGTGCCCGCCGGGTTGACCGTCGTGTACGTGCCGCCGGGGAACTGCACGTCGAAGGCGCCCCAGCCGAGGACCGTGCCGTAGAAGGCCTTCGCCGCGGCCACGTCGGGCGTGTAGAGCTCCACCCAGTTCAGGCCGCCGTCCTCGGTGACATGCTCCAGGCCCTTGTTGGTCCCGGGCTGCCAGATGCCGAAGGAGGCGCCGGCCGGGTCGGCGAGGATCGCCATGCGGCCCAGGTCCATGACGTCCATCGGCTGGAAGAGCACCGCGCCGCCGGCCTTCTCGGCCGCCGCGGCGGTGGCGTCCGCGTCGGCGCTCTGGAAGTAGACGCTCCAGGCGGGCTGCCCCTGCTCCGGGGTGACGGTCATCGCGCCGGCCGTCGTGCGTCCGCCGAGCTGGAAGAGTCCGTATCCGCCGGTCTCGGGCGGGCCCGGCTGGAAGCTCCAGCCGAACAGGCCCCCGTAGAAGGAGACGGCACCGTCCAGGTCGGGGGTGCCGAGGTCCATCCAGTTCGGCGCGCCGTCCGTGTAGTCCGTCGTGATCATGGTCGAGCCCTCCTCGTCGAGGGATGCGCGGGATGTACGGCCGAGTCTTCCACCGACCGCCCGGGAGCGCCGTCGCACCACGCTGACCAGCACAGGTACGGACCAGAAGAAATCCTGTCCCACGCATTCATTTCTTGAACAGAAACAAAAGATGGGAGCGCTCCCTGCCGCAAGTCTTGACGGCCAGGGTCCCGCTCGCCACAGTGGGCCTCCCCCACACCCCCCACGTGTCAGGAGTGCCGACCGTGATACCCCGGATGTCCCGCAGGATGTTTCTCGCCGGTGCCGGTGCGACCGCCGCGACGGCCGCCGTGTCCCTCACCGTCCCCTCGTGGACGGCGGGAGCGGCCGCCGCGCCCGCGACCTGTGAACTGGCCCTGGAGAACAAGTCGTTGAGCGGCACGGTGCGCGCGTACGTCACCGGCCACGAGCAGTCCACCGGCAACTGGGTGCTGCTGCGCGCCGACGGCGGTGTCTACCGGCCCGAGTCGCCGGGCGCCCCGCAGACCCCGCTGCCCGTGGACTGCGCGATCCCGCTGGGCGCGGCGGGTTCCGCGCCCAAGGTGGTGACGCTGCCTCAGATGTACGGCGCCCGCGTCTACTTCGTCCGTGACGACACCCTCGACTTCTTTCTCAACCCGGGCCCCGGTCTCGTCGAGCCCGCGTTCGCGACGCCCACGGACCCGAACTACGGGAAGACCTGGTCGTTCTGCGAGTTCACCTTCAACTCCGACCAGCTGTACGCGAACATCAGCTACGTCGACCTGGTCACCGCCCTGCCCATCGGGCTGACCCTGGAGGGCGACGCCACGCACACGGTCGCCCCGCTGCCGGACGGCGCCGTCGAGAGGATCGCGGCCGACCTCACCGCGCAGGCCGGGGCGGACGGGCAGCCCTGGGACCGGCTCGTCATCCGTGGCGGCGACGGGAAGGTGCTGCGCGTGATCTCCCCGCAGAACCTGATGGCGCCCTACTTCGACCGGCCCGACGAGATGCCCTTCCGCGACGTGTGGAACGGGTACATCGACCGGGTCTGGGAGAAGTACCGCGGCACCGACCTGAAGATCGACCTCCAGGGCGGGCGCGGCGTGTTCACCGGCCGGGTCACCGGTGACACGCTCACCTTCGACGGCGGGCACACCTTCGCCAAGCCCACGTCGAAGGACGTCTTCACCTGCAACCACGGGCCGTTCGCCAACAACCCGGCCGACCCCGACGACAAGAAGGGCCTGCTGGCCCGGCTCGCCGCCGGGTTCAACCGCAGCATCATGCTCACCCACCCCGAGCAGCCGAACGGCACGACGTCCGGCGACTACTACAAGGACACGACCACGAACCACTGGGCGCGGGTCGTGCACGCCAACTCGCCCATCGGGTACGCCTTCCCGTACGACGACGTCCGGCCCGACGGGCAGCCGGACGTGTCCGGCGCGGCCCACGACGGCAACCCGCGCCGGTTCACGGTGAGCGTCGGTTCCTAGGACCCCTCGTGCGCATCAGGCTCGGTCAGGCGCGGGCGTCCTCGCGGATCAGTTCCACCGCGCGCTCCGCGAGGGCGACCGTCGGGGCGTGGGTGTGGCCGCGCGTGATGCGCGGCATGACGGAGGCGTCGACGACCCGCAGTGCCTCCACCCCGCGCACCCGCAGCCGCGGATCGGTCACCGCGTCCGGGTCGGCGCCCATCCGGCAGGTGCCGACCGGGTGGTAGAGCGTCTCGGCGCCGGCCCGGATCGCGGCGGCGAGCGCCGCGTCGTCCACGACGCCCGGGTAGCCGCCCATGGGGGCCGAGCGCAGCGGGCGCAGGGCGGGGTCGTCGAACAGTTCCTCGGCGCGCCGGACCCCGGCGATCAGGGTGCGCAGGTCCTCCTCGTCGGTGAGGTAGCCGGGGTCGATGCGGGGCGCGGCCCCGGCGCCCGCGCCGGTCGGGGTGATGCGGCCGGAGCTGCGCGGCTGGAGCAGGACGACGCCGACGGTGAGGCCGTGCTCGGTGGGCGGGGTGAGCCCGTGCCCGATGAACGGCACCGGTGCGTAGATCAACTCGATGTCGGGCGCGGCGAGTTCGGGCCGGGTCGCGACGAACGCGACGGCCTCGCCGACGTTCGAGGTGAGTGGGCCGCGGCCGCGCAGCAGGAAGCGGGCGATGTTCGCGGGGGTGTCGGCGCCGGTCAGTGAGACGGGGTGCGGGGTGCGGACGGTCACCGCGTAGGAGAGGTGGTCCTGGAGGCGGCGGCCGACGTCCGGGGACGCGACCCGGGTCTCGATGCCGGCGGCGGCGAGGTCCTCGGGGTCGCCGATGCCGGCCTGCTGGAGCAGGTGCGGGGAGCCGATGGCGCGCGGGGGGCGGGTCTACCGCCCCGCCGGGCGCCCGGCCCCCCGGGGGCCCCCCGGCCCGGGCCGCGTCTCTTCCTGGTCACCCCGCGCGCCCGCCGCGCAGGACACCGGGGACGCCCTCGGCGGCGACCCCGGCGGCTCGGGTGCCGTCGAAGTCGATGCGGGTGACCCGGGCGTCGGTGAGGATGTCGAGGTTGGGGCGGCGCGCGGCGGGCTTCAGGTAGCCGTCGGCCGCGCTCCAGCGGCGGCCCTTGTACTGGTTGAGCGGGGTGAGGGCGAACCCGGAGTGGTCGGGCTCGTTCAACTCCCCCAGTTCCTTGAGTCCTTGGGCGCGGCAGGCGTCGAGGAAGGCCGCGGTGGTCGGGTTCGGGTCGCGCGGCGGGGAGATGTGCAGGGGGCCGAGCCGTCCGTGCGCGGAGTCCTCGCCCGGGGCGCCGTGCCAGCGTTCGGCGCGCCGGAAGTAGGGGACGAGCCGGTCGTGCCCCCACTCCTCCCCCGCGGCCTCGCCCCAGGCGTCGTAGTCGTCTCGGTGTCCGCGCACCCACATCATGGCGTTGATGGACGACGAGCCGCCGAGTGTGTGGCCGCGCGGCCAGAACAGCTCCCGTTCGTCGAGGCCGGGCTGTTCGCAGGTCGCGTAGTCCCAGTCGTACGCCGTCTTGAAGAGTTTGGGGAACGCGGCCGGGATCCTGATCTCGCTCTTGCGGTCGCGCGGCCCGGACTCGACGAGGGCCACGCGGACGCCCGGGTCCTCCGAGAGCCGCCCGGCGAGCACGCAGCCCGCGGATCCGGCCCCGACGATGACGTAGTCGTACGTACGGTCCTTGCTCAACTCGGCTCCCTCGACGGCTGGTCGGCGCGTTCTGGTCCACCGCTGGTCTACACCCGGGCGGGGGCGGGCGTACATATGCGGTTGTCCCGGCGCCGGGCCGGAGCGCATGATCGCGCCATGCAGGAGATCACGCCCCGGACGCCGGACCACGCCCTGCGTCCCTACGCGCGGATACCGTCCCGCGTGCGCACGCGGCTGGTGCGGGCCTCGACGGTGGACGCGGCCGGGCACGCGCACTGGCTGCTCGCGGACCGGGACGCACGGGCGCCGTACGAGGCGCGGGTCGTCTCGGTCGCCCCGGACGGCACGTCGCGTGAGACGGCTCTGCGAGGCGTGGGGGCGCGTTTCCCGAAGTTCGACGCGCTGCCCGACGGCGGGTTCGTGGTGGCGAGCGCCCGGGCCGGCCGCACCGACACGGACCAGGTGCAGGTCTTCGACGCGCTCAGGGAGGTCGTCCGCGCCTTTCACGTGGGGGACGCGATCGAGCACCTGCTCGCGGACGAGGCCGGGCATCTGTGGGTCGGGCACTTCGACGAAGGCGTCTACGGGGACGACGAGCTGAGCCATGCCGGGCTGCGACGGTGGAGCGCGGCGGGCGAGGCGTCGTGGGCGTACGAGCCGCCTGACGGGACGCGGCACCTCTCGGATCTGTACGCGCTGAACGTCGTCGGGACGACGGCCTGGTCCTGCGCCTACACGGACTTCGCGCTGGTGCACAACCGTCCTGGGCGCCCCTCGGGCGTCCGGAAGAACCCGGTCCGTGCCGCCAGGGCCCTGGCCGTGCACGGCGACCGCGTCGTCTTCCTCGGCGGCTACGGGGACGACCACGACCGGCTCGTCGACTGCGATCTCGTCGGGCTGGAGGTCCGGCCCGTCACGACCGGCCGGCTGACCCGGCCCGGGGGGGGGGCGGCGCCCCCGGGGGGGC
>NZ_JBHYTK010000075.1:16307-35943 GCF_042749255.1 Streptomyces sp. NPDC059524
CCCCGGGATCGTCGACTGCCAACTCGTGGGGAGGGTGGTCCGCCCGTTCACCACGGCCCGCCTCCCCCGCCCGGGCGCCCCCCCGCTCACGGGGCGCCGCCGGGTGGTGGCCCGGGGGCCGCGGATCTACGTGCAGGAGGCGCCGTGCGCCGAGTGGTGGGTGTTCGACCTCTCGGCGCTGTAGGGATCAGGCGGTCGCGGCGCGGATCCCCTTGCGGGCCAGCAGCCAGTAGGCGAGGCCCGCGACGATCATGCCGACCGGGAGCGCGAGGTCGACGCCGTCGAAGACGGAGGCGAGCGGTCCCGTGTAGAGGGTGTTGACGCAGAGCCCGGAGGTGACGGCGCCGAGGAGCAGCGCGGTGGCGCCGGACCAGTTGACGCCGCCGCGGAACCAGTAGGGGCCGCCGCGGGACTCGTCGCCGAGGGCCGCGCCGTCGTAGCGGTTGCGGCGCAGGACGATGTCGGTCGCATAGACGGCCACGCTGGGGCCGAGGAGGACGACGGTCAGCTGGAGGACGTTGCTGACCGTGTCGAGGAAGTTCGAGATCAGCAGGCCGTAGAGGGTGAGGGCGACGGCCGCGGTGCCGTCGAACAGGACGCTGACGGTGCGGCGGATGCGCAGGCCGACGGCCTGGAGGGCGAGGCCCGCGCTGTACGCGGTCAGGGCGTTGATCGAGATGGTGCCGAGCACGAGGGCCAGCAGGAAGAGCGGGGTGAACCAGCCGGGCAGGATCTTCGCCAGGCCGCTCTGCGGGTCGCTCATGTCGACGACGGTCGCGCCGAAGACGCCGAGGGAGCAGACGATCATGCTGGGCAGGAAGCCGCCGAGCGCGGTCCACCCGAGGACGGCCTTCTTCGACGTCGTGCGCGGCAGGTAGCGGGAGAAGTCGGCGCTGGTGGTGTACGAGAGCGGGCCGGAGGCGATGAGGGTGACGCCCGCGAGGGCGACGGCCCACAGGTCGACGCCGTGCAGCGGCTCGGCGGGCACGTACGCGTAGTCGGCGTGCCGGAACACGGCGACGGCGACCACGGCGAACGCGGCGCCGAGCACGAGGGTGATCGGGACGTAGAGCCGCATGATCACGGCGTGACCGTAGACGCTGATGGTCAGCGTGAGCGCCGCGATGACCACCACGACGATCGTCTTGACGGTGGTGGTCGCCGGGATGCCGGCCTTCTCGACGAGGGCGAAGGCGGCGACCGCGGCGGCGGACAGGTTCAGGGCGAAGTAGCAGACCGAGACGAGCCAGCCGGTGACCGCGTTGTTCACGCGGTTGCCGATCACGCCGAACAGCGCGCGGGTGATCACCTCGCTGGGGGCGCCCGCGGCGGGGCCCGGCACGGCGAGCAGACCGGTCAGGACCCAGAAGAGGTTGCCGACGAAGAGGACGGCGAGGGCCTGCCAGAGCGTGAGCCCCATGAGGATCAGCGCGCCGCCCATGACGAGGCTGAGGTAGTTCACGTTCGTGGCCGCCCAGACGGCGAACAGGTCGCGGGGGCGGCCGCGCCTTTCGGAGTCGGGGATCTGGTCGATACCGTGGGCCTCGATGCGTCCCGCGGGACGGTCCTGGGGCGGGGTGGTTGGTCGGTCCGTTTCCGGGGACTTCTTGGGGAGCGTCGACGCCATGGAGGGCCTCCGGTGTCCTGGTGCATGGCGGCCGCACGACCGCTTGCCTATTGGTCGCACACTCAATAGTGTGCCCGGCATGCCGTCAAGCGTTGAGCGCAAACGAATCCGAAAATCTCCGACCGAGCGACGTGCGGAAATCGTTGCGAAGGCCGCTGAGATTGCGCTTTCCGAAGGTCTGGAGAGCATCACGCTGCGTCGCATCGGCGAGGAGCTGGACGTGCGCCCCGGTCTGGTGAGCCACTACTTCCCCTCGGCGGAGGAGCTGGTCGCGGAGGCGTTCGGGGACGCGGCGAGCGGCGAGCTGGACGCGCTGATCCCTCCGGCCGCCCCGGACACGGACCCCACGGCGCGGCTCGCCGCGTTCTTCGCCCGCACCAGCGGGCCCGCGTGGAACGACATCAGCGCGCTGTGGGTCAACGCCCGGCACCTCAGCCGCTACCGGCCCGCGCTGAGCTCCCGCGTCGCCGAGCAGGAGGCGGCCTGGCGCGACCGGCTGTCCGGACTGCTCGCCGACGGGGTGGCGCACGGCGCGTTCCGTACCCCCGACCCGGTGGTGACCGCCCAGATGATCCTCGTCGTCCTGGACGGGCTCGGCGCGGACGCGGGGGCCGAGCACGACGTGCTGCCCCCGGCCGTGCGCCGCATGGCGATCACCCTGGCCGAGCACGAACTGGGCCTCGACAAGGGCGCGTTGGCCCCGTACTGACCCGAATTCCACCCCGCACGGCGCCGCAGGGGCGGCGCACCCGACCACGGATCCGGAGCACCGCACCATGCACCCGCAGCTCGTCCTCCTCTCCGCCCGGCTGCTCGACCCGGCCCGCGGCCACCTTCCGTACAGCGCGCTCGCCGTGCGCACCGACGGCACGATCAGCGCGCTCGGCGACGACCACGCGATCCGCTCGCTCGCCGGCCCCGGCACGACCGTGATCGACCTCAAGGGCGCGGTCGTCACCCCGGGCCTGGTCGACGGCCACTTCCACCCGGCCTCGGGCGCCGAACTGACCCGGGGCCTGGACCTGTCCCGCCGCACGGACCTCGACGCGGTGCGGGCGGCGCTCGACGAGGAGCGGCGGCGGCTCGCGCCCGGCGCCTGGCTGCACGCCTGGGGCCTGGACCCGAACGTGTTCGGCGACCGCCCGGTCACCGCCGACGCCCTCGCCCCCGTGCTGGACGGCGTGCCCGCGCTCCTCCAGCTCTTCGACGGGCACTCCCTGCTGGCGAGCGCGGAGGCCCTCGCACGCGCCGGGGTCGACGGCCCCCGCACCTTCGACCAGGCCGCCGAGGTGGTCTGCGACGCGGACGGCCGGCCCACCGGGCTGCTCCTGGAGGACGCGGCGTGCGAACTGGTGCTGCGGGTCGCGCCGCAGCCCAGCCGCGAGGAGAAGCGCGCGAGGCTCGCCGAGGTGCTCCGCGGCATGGCCGCATCCGGTCTGACCGGCGGACACTCGATGGAGTCGGAGCCGGAGGGCACCGCCCTGCTGGCCGAGCTCGACGCGGCCGGTGAACTGCCGCTGCGGCTGCGGCTCGCGCCGATCTGCCAGCCCGGCGCCGACGCCGGCACGATCCGCTCGATGATCGACGCCCAGGGCACGGGGGGCGGCCTGTGGCGCATCGCGGGCGTGAAGCTGTTCATGGACGGCACCGTGGACAACGGCACCGCGTGGCTGGAACACCCCGACTGCCACGGCGAGTCCACGCACGCGTTCTGGCCCGACCCGGCGGACTACACGCACGTCGTCACCGAACTGCACCGGGCGGGCGTGCCGACGGCGACCCACGCGATCGGCGACGCGGCCGTGCGTCATGTGCTCGACTCGGTCGCGAAGGCGCGCGCCGAGGCGCCGGGCGGCGTACGGCACCGGGTGGAGCACATCGAGACGGTCCCGGACGACACGGTGAGCCGCTTCGCCGAACTGGACGTCATCGCCTCCATGCAGCCCACGCACTGCTGCGACTTCACGCGCGCCGACCACACCGACAACTGGTCGCGCCGGCTCGGCGAGGAGCGGGCCGGGCGGGCCTGGCGCTGCCGGGACCTGTGGGACGCCGGGGCGCGCGTGGTGCTCGGCTCGGACTGGCCGATCGCCCCGTACCCGCCGCTCGGGGTCCTGGCCGGCGCCCGCCACCGCCGCCCCAGCCACGACCTGACCCAGCCCCCGCACGGCCCCGGCCAGGCGCTGACGGGGGCCGAGGCGCTGCGCGCGATGACGCTGAACGCGGCGTACGCGGCCGGGGAGGACCGGGTCACGGGCCGGATCGCGCCCGGTTTCCGCGGCGACCTGTCGGTGTTCGCGGCGGATCCGACCGCGGTCGACGCGCTGGAACTCCCGGACCTCCAGGTGCGGTTGACCGTGGTCGGGGGCCGCGTGACGTTCCGGGCCGCCGATCTGTGACGCCGGGGCGGGGGCCCGCCGTCAGTGGTGCGGCGGGTCGTAGCCCGGGATCGAGCCGTCGGCCTTCCTGACCAGGAACAGTCCGGCCATGCCCATGTCGGAGTGGCTCTGGACGTGGCAGTGGTACATCCAGGCGCCCGCGCCGACGCCCTCCCCGGCGATGAACTGGAAGCCGAAGGAGTCGGCCGGGCCGCAGATCTTGTTGTCGAGGACCTGCGTCGGGTCGTCGGGGCCGGTCAGCGCGCCGGTGCGGTTGTCCGCCCAGCGATGACCGTGCAGGTGGAACGTGTGGTAGTACTCGCCGTGCGTGATCATCACGATCTCGACCCGGTCGCCCACCGTCGCCTCGAAGGTGGGGGCTTCGTGGGCGGCCTTGTTGTTGATCGTCATGTCGTTGAAGACGATCGTGAAGGTCTTCCCGGGGTCGGGCAGGACGTCGCCCTTGCGGCGCACGATCACCGGCCCGTACAGGCCCTTGCGGATGCCGCCCGTGCCGTGGTCGGTGCCCACGACGTGGTCGTGGTAGTGCCAGTAGCCGGCCGTGCCCGCGCGCCAGGTGCCGTCCTTGCGGCGGCCCGGGGCGTGGGTGCGCCAGGTGTAGGTGCGGGTGCCGCCGGGCTCGACATGGCTGCGGTTCATGCGCGTGCCGTCGCTGGAGATCTCGTAGTCCATGCCGTGGACGTGCAGGCTCGCGTCGGTGTCCGTGAGGTTCTCGAATTCGATGTGCAGGGTGTCGCCCTCGTTGAGCTCGATCAGCGGGCCCGGGATCGACGCCTTGCCCTTCTCGAAGCCGTAGCCGAGCTGCCCGTCCGCGAGCTTCTCGGCGTACATCTTGATCCGCCGCACCTCGCCGCCCGCGGGCGCGGTGCGCGGCGGGGTGTCGGCGCCGGCCGCCGGTGACGCCGCGGCCGCGAGGGACAACGATGTCACCCCGGCCGTGGCGGCCACCGCGCCGCCGATCAGCATCCGGCGGCTGAGCGCGCGTCTGTCCTCCTCGGTGGCCCGGGGCTCCTGATGAGCCGTGCTGCGGTTCGGTTCGTCGCGTTCCGTCACGGACAACTCCCCACCCTCGTACGGGCTTTCACGTCGCGTGGGGCACCGTAGCCACCTGATCTTCGTTTATCCACACCCAGGACAAAGTTCGCGCCAGTGCGGTCATAGCTATTGGCGCGCCGCGAAAAGAGGTCTAGCTTTCACGGCGCTGTTGCTGTGTCCGATGGGGAGTGGGTGAGCACATGCGGCGGTTACCGCATCACAAGCCGTTGCCCGTACGAGAGTTCAGCGCCGGAAGAAGCAGACGCGGCCGGGTCTGGGCCGTCGGGATCGCCGGGACGGCGCTGGCCGCGGGACTGCTCAGCGGTCCCGCCGCCAGCGCCTACCCGGATCCCGGGAACGGGCGTATGACAACGATGTCCATACAGTCGCCGCCCGGCGGCTCCAACGTGCGGGTGCTGGTCTTCCACGGCTCCGCGGCCGGCGGCGACGAGTCGCCGACCGTCGACGCGGGCATCGCGGCGATCGAGAGGATCGGCCTGTCCGGGCCCACCGCCCAGCGGTTCAAGGTGGTGGCGAGCGACGACGCCTCGGTGTTCACGGACGCCGCCCGGCTGAGCCGCTTCAACGCGGTGGTCTTCCTGACCGGCGGCGGGGACGTCCTCGACCCCGACCAGGAGGCGGGCCTGGAGAGCTACATGGAGGCGGGCGGCGGCTTCGTCGGCATCCACGACGCGGCGCGCGCCGAGCCGTACTCCGACTGGTTCGGCGGGCTGATCGGGGCGCGCCCCGCGGCCTCCGCGCCGCCGGCCGTGCAGCGCGCGACCGTCGAGGTCGGCGACCGGCAGCATCCGGCGACGAAGGACCTGCCGGTGCAGTGGAAGCGCCCCGACCAGTGGCTGAACTGGGCGAAGAACCCGTCCGGCGACGTGCACACCGTGGCCCGGGTCCGCGAGTCCACGTACAAGCCGGGCGCGGGCGCGAACGGCGCCGACCATCCGGTGTCCTGGTGCCGTGACTACGACGGCGGACGCTCCTTCTACACCGGGATGGGCGGCACCGTCGCCTCGTACGACGAGGTGGACTTCCGCGACCACCTGCGCGGCGCGCTGCTGTGGACGTCGCGGATCGTGCGGGCCGACTGCAAGGCCGCGATCAACGGCAACTACAAGGCCGAGCGTCTGACCGCGCCGAACCAGCCGGGACAGAGCGACCAGATCGGCGAGCCGCACGGGCTCGTCACGGCCCCCGACGGGCGCGTCCTGTACATCGGGCGCGGTGGCGGGGACTCCTCGCAGCCGGTGGTCACGGACTGGAACGACCCGGACATCGGCAAGGGCAAGGGGCAGGTCCACGTCTACGACCCGAAGACCGAGAAGGTCACGCTCGCGGGCGAGTTGACCGTCTTCGGCAACAAGGGCGGCGGCGACGAGCTCATCAAGGTCGAGGAGGGCCTGCTCGGCATCGAGCTCGATCCGCGGTTCGAGGAGAACGGGTGGGTGTACCTGCACTACACCCCGCACTCGGGGCTCGACCGCGACAAGCAGATGGCGGAGCGGCGCGTCTCGCGCTTCACCCTCGACCCGGCCACGGACAAGCTCGACCTGAGCAGCGAGAAGGTGCTGCTCAAGTGGCCGGTGCAGGTGCACAGTTGCTGCCACGCGGGCGGCGGGATGGCCTGGGACTCGAAGGGCAATCTCTACATCGCGACGGGTGACAACAACTCCTCCGGCTTCAGCGGCGGTTACTCGGGCAACAACCCGGAGCCGAACTACAAGGGCGTCTCGTTCGCCGACGCGCGCCGCACCGCCGGCAACACCAACAACCTCAACGGCAAGATCCTGCGCATCCACCCGGAACCCGACGGCACGTACACGCTGCCCGAGGGGAACCTCTTCACCGGGAAGGAGACCGCGGAGGGCGGCGGCAAGACGCGGGGCGAGATCTATGTGATGGGCGTCAGGAACCCCGCGCGGATCTCGGTCGACAAGCAGACCGACACCCTGTACGCGGGCTGGGTCGGCCCGGACGCCGGTGAGCCGTCGACGACCTGGGGTCCGGCCAAGTACGACACGTTCGCCGTGATCACCAAGGCCTCCAACCGCGGCTGGCCGTACTGCATGGGCAACAAGCAGCCCTACCGCGACCGCAATCTGCCCGACCCGTCGAAGCCGCTGGGCTGGTACGACTGCGACCACCCGAAGAACGAGTCGCCGAACAACGACGGGCTCGTCAACCTGCCGCCGGTCACCGGGAACAACATCTGGTACTCCCCGCAGGGCGGCGCCCCCGACTATCCCCGCGACGCCGACGGCGTGCCCTCGTACAAGAAGGAGGAGGCGACCTATCTGCTGCCGTGGCTCAAGGGCGGCGGACAGGCCGCGATGGACGGGCCCGTGTACCGCTACGACGCCTCGGTGCCGAACGCGGACAAGTGGCCGAGCTACTGGGACGGCAAGTGGTTCATCGGTGACTTCTACGACTCCGACCAGCCGCGGCACGCGGTCCTGACCGATCCGGGGACGCACGGGGACGGCTCCGTGCCGGTGCACGCCGAGTCGCTGAAGAAGATCGTGCCGATCGGCAACGACGGCATCAAGAACCTCATGGACTGGAAGTTCGGCCCCGACGGCGCGCTGTACGTCCTCGACTACGGGCGTGGCTTCTTCACCTCCGACGGCAAGTCGGCGCTGTGGAAGGTCACGTACACGGGCGGCGCGGCGACCCCGGCGGCCGATCAGCTGGCCAGGAAGGGAGAGTGACGATGACGGACCGGCGCAGGCGAAGACTGTGGACGGCACTGCTCGCCGCCCTGCTGATGTGCCTCGGGCTCGTCGCCACGACGTCGACCGCGTACGGGCGTCCGGACGACACCCGGCAGGCCGCGGCCGAACAGGTGCTGACCTGGACCGCGGGCGACGACATCACCAAGTACGGGTCCGCGCCCACGACGGCGGTCGCGGGCAAGGCGACGATCGTGTTCGAGAACAGCGCGGCGACCGGCAACACGACGGGCATGCCGCACACGCTGACCTTCGACGTCTCGGACCCCGAGTACAACAACGACGTCCCGCTGAACATCCTGGCGAACCCGAACGACGACCAGGGCGGCAAGCACTCCGTCGAGGTCACGCTCTCCCCCGGGCGCTACCGCTACCACTGCACGATCCCGGGCCACAGCGGCATGCAGGGGATCCTCGTGGTGACGGACGGCGGGGGCGGTGAGGACACCACCGCGCCCGAGACCTCCGCGAAGGCCGAGGGGCAGACGAACGCGGACGGCGCGTTCGTCGGCTCCGCGTCGGTGACCGTGTCCGCGACCGACGCCGGGTCGGGCGTGGACCGGATCGAGTACGCCCTCGACGGCGGCGCGTACACGCCGTACACGGCGCCGGTCGTGGTGAACCAGGTCGGCGCGCACACGCTGAAGTACAAGGCGACCGACAAGGCGGGCAACGCGGCCGAGGAGAAGTCACTCGCCTTCACCGTGGTCGCGCCGCCGACGGACGACTCGACTCCGCCGGAGACGTCGGCGACGGTCGCCGGTGAGAAGGACGCGAGCGGCGCGTACGTCGGCATGGCCACCGTGACGGTCTCGGCGTCGGACACCGGCTCCGGGGTCAACACGGTGGAGTACGCGCTCGGCGCCGACGGCGCCTGGCAGCCGTACACCGCGCCCGTCATGGTCCACGAGCCGGGCGAGCACACGGTGCGCTACCGGGCGGCGGACAAGGCCGGCAACCAGGCGGCCGAGAAGTCCGTCACCTTCGAGGTCGTCGAGCCTCCGGCCGAGGACACGACGCCGCCGACGGTGTCGCTGTCGGTCGCCGGCGAGAAGAACTCCGACGGCGCGTACATCGGCGACGCGCAGCTGACGCTGACGGCCACGGACGACGACTCGGGCGTCGCCACGGTCGAGTACTCGCTGGACGGCGGCCCCTATCTCGCCTACACCCAGCCCGTGGTGGTGGACCGGGTCGGCGCCCACTCGGTGGCGTACCGGGCGAGCGACAAGGCGGGGAACGCGTCGCAGGCGCAGACCTTCGTCTTCGCGGTCGCCTCGGGCGGCGGGGTGCCGGCGCCGAACTGCCCGGAGTACGACGAGCGTTCCACGGTGTTCGTCGGCACGGTCGACACGGGTGTGCCGAACCGGGTCACCGAGAACCGCTGCCGGATCAACGAGTTGATCGAGGACGAGAAGGAGTGGACGTCGCAGGCCCTCTTCCTCAAGCACGTGAAGACGGTCACCGACGGGCTTCTGAAGCAGGGCGTCATCGACCAGCGCGAGTACAACCGGATCAACCGGGCGGCGAAGCAGTCCGGGATCGGCAAGCCGGGACAGACCGAGGGCTACCGCAAGATCCTCGACGGCACCGAGGAGTCCTTCGCGCGCTGGGAGCAGGTCGGCGGCGGGAAGTTCGCGCTCAACGCGGACGGCTCGATCACCAGCCGCACCGATGTCCAGGGCATGGGCATGCTGTGGTTCCCGGAGCGCAAGTACGGCGACTTCTCGCTGAAGCTCCAGTGGCGCGACGACGCCCCGGGCACCGGCAACGCCAACGGCGGGGTCTTCGTCCGCTTCCCGTGGGTGCACGACAACCCCGAGGAGACGCGCCCGGAGTGGGTCGCCATCAAGTACGGCCACGAGGTGCAGGTGCTCGACCGGCCGGACGGCGACATGTACAAGTCCGGTTCGATCTACGGCTTCGACCGGGTGGGGCTCGCGGGCGCGGGCGTCACCCCGAAGGGCACGTGGAACGACTACGAGATCAAGGTGGTGGACCAGCACTACTCGGTGTACCGCAACGGTGTGCTGATCAACGAGTTCGACAACACCGGCGGCCAGGTCTTCGAGCCGCCGCGCTCGGACGACCCGGGCACCGACGGCCGGCGCTACGCCTCCGGCTACCTCGGGCTCCAGGTGCACAGCACGACGGACGTCATCTCGTACCGCGACATCCGGATCAAGGAGCTGTGAGTCCCGTTCCGCGCGGGTGAGTCCGAGCCGGGTCAGTCCTCGTGTCTGGCCCGGCTCGGCTGTACGCGCTTGGGCTCGCCCGGCATCTTCGGGTACTCGGGCGGGTACGGCAGGTCGCCGAGGCCGCGGTCCTTCTCGTCCTTGTCGGCCAGTTCGAGGAGGGCCTCCAGGGAGTACCGCTCCTCGTCCATGCGGGCGTGCACGTCACCGACCTCGGCGTAGCGCTTGGGCATGGTCATGATGTCGAAGTCGCGGGGCAGCGCGTCGCCCACCTCGTCCCAGGTCAGCGGGGCGGAGACGGGGGCGTTGGGGCGGGCGCGGATCGAGTAGGCGGAGGCGATCGTGCGGTCGCGGGCCGTCTGGTTGAAGTCGACGAAGATCCGCTCGCCGCGCTCCTCCTTCCACCAGGCGGTGGTCACGTGGTCGGGCATCCGGCGCTCCAGCTCGCGGCCGCAGGCGATGGCGGCGCGGCGCACCTCGACGAAGGTCCAGCGCGGTTCGATGGGCACGAACACGTGCAGGCCGCGGCCGCCGGAGGTCTTGGGCCAGCCGCGCAGTCCGCCGAAGTCGTGGAGCACGGCGCGCAGTTCGCGGGCGGCGTGCACGGCGTCGCCGTACTCGGTGCCGGGCTGCGGGTCGAGGTCGATGCGCAGTTCGTCGGGGTGGTCGGGGTGGTCGCGGCGCACGGGCCAGGGGTGGAACGTGAGCGTGCCGAACTGGGCGGCCCACAGGGCGGCGGCCGGTTCGGTGGGGCACATCTCGTCGGCCGTGCGGCCGGAGGGGAAGGTGATGGTGGCGGTGGGGATCCAGTCGGGCATGTTCTTGGGGGCGCGCTTCTGGTAGAAGTGCTCGCCGGTCAGGCCCTCGGGGTAGCGCTCCAGGGTGGTGGGGCGGTCGCGCAGGGCGCGCAGGATGCCGTCGCCGACGGCGAGGAAGTAGTTGGCGACGTCCAGCTTGGTGTAGCCCGTCGCTCCCCCGTCGGGAAAGTAGATCTTGTCGGGGCTGGACAGACGCACCGTCCGTCCGCCCGCCTCCAGCTCGACCGCCGCACCCTTGCTGCCCATGCGCCCACGCTAGGCCCAACGGACGAACCCCGCACACCGGGCGTCTTCCGCCCGTACGGGACAGAATCGGGGCATGGATCTTCCCGTCATGCCGCCGGTCCGCCCGATGCTCGCGAAGTCCGCCGCGCGGATCCCGGCGGGGATGCACTACGAGGCGAAGTGGGACGGCTTCCGCGCGATCGTGTTCCGCGACGGTCCCGAGATCGAGGTCACCAGCCGCACCACCAAGTCGCTGACCAGATACTTTCCCGAGCTGGTGGCGGCGCTCGGGGAGCGGCTGCCCGAGCGGTGCGTGCTCGACGGGGAGATCGTCATCGCGCGGGACGGGAGGCTCGACTTCGACGCGCTGACCGAGCGGATCCACCCGGCCGAGTCCCGGGTGCGGACGCTCGCGGAGCGCACACCGGCGTCATTCGTGGCCTTCGACGTGCTCGCGCTCGGCGACGAGTCCCTGGTGGACGCGCCGCTGAGCGAGCGCCGGGCACGCCTGGAGGAGGCGCTCGCGGGGGCCGACGCGCCGGTGCATCTCGCGCCGGCGACGACGGACGCGGAGCTGGCCCAGCGCTGGTTCGAGCAGTACGAGGGCGCGGGCCTGGACGGGGTCGTGGCGAAGCCGCTGGATCTGCGGTACCGGCAGGACGAGCGGCTGATGATCAAGGTCAAGCACGAGCGGACGGCGGACTGCGTGGTCGCCGGGTACCGCTTCCACAAGAGCGGCCCGGTCGTCGGCTCGCTGCTGCTCGGCCTGTACGACGACGCGGGCACGCTGCAGCACGTCGGGGTGTGCGCGGCGTTCACGATGAAGCGCCGCACCGAGCTGATCGCGGAGCTGGAGCCGCTGCGGATGGACGCCGCGGACGGGCATCCGTGGGCGGCGTGGGCCGACGCGGCCGCGCAGGAGAAGTCCCGGATGCCGGGGGCGACCAGCCGCTGGACCGGCAAGAAGGACCTGTCGTGGGTGCCGCTGCGCCCCGAGCGGGTGGCCGAGGTGGCGTACGAGCACATGGAGAACGGGGCCCGCTTCCGGCACACGGCACGCTTCCGGCGCTGGCGCCCGGACCGCACCCCGGAGAGCTGCACGTACGCGCAACTGGACGAGCCGATGTCCTTCGACCTGGCGGACGTGCTGCGCTGAGCCCGGCGTGGTCCAGTCCCGGTTTTCGGCCAACCGCGGGCTCCTGTCACGCACGGGTCTTCCGGGTCCCGGGTGACGCCCCTATGCTCCTGCGCCCGTCGAGGCTTACCGCCGGTAAGCCCGGGGCGACGAGGGGGACGCGGGCATGGCGGCGACACGGCGCGGGTTCATGGCGGGGACGGGGGCGGCGGCCGCGGGGCTCGCGCTCTCGGGGGCGGCGGCTCCGGCGACGGCGGCGGACGCCGAGGGCGAGCCGGGCGGTTCGGTGGCGGTGCTCGGCGGCGGGGTCGCGGGGCTGACCGCCGCGCACGAGCTGGCCGAGCGCGGGTTCGCGGTGACGGTGTACGAGCGCCGGGCGCTGGGCGGCAAGGCCCGCAGCATGGACGTGCCGGACAGTGCGAGGGGGGCGCGCAGACCGCTGCCGGGCGAGCACGGCTTCCGGTTCATCCCCGGCATCTACCACAACCTGCCGGACACGATGCGCCGCATCCCGGTCCCCGGCAACGCGAACGGCGTCTGGGACAACCTCGTCGCCCCGCCCGAGATGATGTTCGCCCGCACCGGCCGCGAGGACATCCGGCTGCCGCTGCCCTGGCCCGGACACCAGCCGGCCCAGCTGGACCTGGACGACGTCCGGCGCGCGCTGACCGCGGTGCTCGACACCGCCGTGAACCTGCCGCTGACCGAGACCGCGTACTTCGTGAACCGCATCCTCGTCTTCCTCACCAGCTGCGACGAGCGCCGCGACGACCAGTGGGAGCGCACGCCGTGGTGGAACTTCACCCGCGCCGGCCAGATGTCGAAGGACTACCAGCGCATCCTCGCAGTCGGCGTGACCCGGAACATCGTGGCGACCAAGGCCGAGGAGGCGAGCACCCGCACGGTGGCCACGCTCCTGGAGGCGTTCGCGTTCAACGCCCTGGGCCGGGGCGCGGACGGCCCCCTCGACCGGATCCTCGACGCCCCCACGAACGAGGCGTGGATCGACCCCTGGGAGAAGCACCTGCGCTCGCTCGGCGTCGAGTTCCGCATCGGCTGGACCGTACGCGAACTCTCCTACGGGGACGGCCGGATCACCAAGGCGGTCGTCGAGGACCCGGACGGCGTACGGCGTGACGTGACCGCCGACCACTACGTGCAGGCCATGCCCGTGGAGCACGCGCGGGCCACCTGGGGTGCGCGACTCAAGGCGGCCGACCCCCAGTTGGCGGCGTGCGACCTGCTGGAGACGGACTGGATGACCGGCATCCAGTTCTATCTGACCGAACGGCCCGACCTGCTCGACGGGCACCTCAACTGCATCGACTCGCCCTGGTCGTTGACGGCGATCGCGCAGGCCCGGCACTGGCCGGACCGCGACTTCCCGGCCGAGTACGGGGACGGGGTCGCCGTCGACTGCCTGTCCGTGGACATCTCGGAATGGGACCGGCCGGGGATCCTGTACGGGAAGACCGCCAAGCAGTGCACCCGCGAGGAGGTCGCCAAGGAGGTGTGGGCGCAGCTCAAGGCCGCGCTGAACGACACGGGCCGCGCCCCGCTGAAGGACAGCACCCTGCACACCTGGTTCCTCGACCCGGGCGTCGACGGCCTCGGCACCCCGAACCCCACCAACGTGGACCAGCTCCTCATCCACCCCACCGGCACCTTCCACCACCGCCCGTCGGCCCGCACCGCGATCCCGAACCTGTACCTCGCGGGCGACTACGTGGCCGTTCCCATCGATCTCGCGACGATGGAGGGCGCCAACACGTCCGCGCGGCTCGCCGTGAACGCGCTCCTCGACCGGACCGGCTCGGCCGCCGCCCGCTGCACGGTCCGGGCCCTGCACCGCGAGCCGGCGCTCGAACTCCTCAAGCGGCACGACCGCACCCGCTACCGGCTGGGCCTGCGCAACGCCCTCGACCTGGGATGACGGACCCCTCCGGCGGGTATGAGCCGGGCGTGGACGCAAGTCGCAGACGCGCCGCCCTCGTGGCGGGACTGCTCGCGGCGCTGCTCGCGGCCTGTACCCCCGGCGGGACACCGCCCGACGGGGGCGACTCGTCGGGGCCGACGCAGGGCGGCGCCTCCGTGCTCGCAGTCAAGATCGACAACGTGGGGGCGGCACGGCCGCAGACCGGGCTCGACCGCGCGGACGTGGTGTACGCGGAGCGCGTCGAGGGCGGGCTGAGCCGGCTCATGGCGGTGTACGGGACGCGGGTGCCCGGGGTCGTGGGGCCGGTGCGCAGCGCCCGCGAGACCGATCTCGAACTGCTGGGGCAGTTCTCGCGGCCCACGCTCGCCTTCTCGGGGGCGCAGCGCGCGCTGCTGCCGGCCGTCGCGGCGGCGCCGCTGAAAGCGGTGACGCCTGACTCGGCGCCCGGCGGGGCGTTCTATCGCGGCGCGGACCGGCCGGCGCCGCACAATCTCTATCTCCGCCCGGGAAAACTCGACCGCGCGGTGTCGGGCACGAACGCGGGCACGCTCGCCGGGTTCACGTACGCGGCCCGGGTCCCCGAGGGCGGGCGCCCCACGTCCCAGCGCACGGTGAGCTTCCCCGCGGCCCGCTTCGACTTCACGTGGTCGGGGCCGCAGCATCGCTGGCTCGTCTCGATGGACGGCCGCCCGGCGACCACGGCATCCGGCACCCGTCTCACGGCGGCGACGGTCGTCGTCCAGTACGTGGACATCCACGACTCCCGCCTCCACGACAAGCTGGGCAACGCCTCCCCCGTGTCCCGCACGGTGGGCTCCGGCAGGGCGGAGATCCTCCGCGACGCCCGCGCCTACCCGTCCCACTGGACCCGCCCGACCTCCACCTCCCCCACCCACTTCACACCCCCGACGAACACGGCCCCTCTCCCCTTCGCGCCGGGCCCGACATGGATTCTCCTCGCACAGGCGCCGGATACGGGCGGGGGCAGCGGCTGATTCGACACCGCGGGTGGGCGAGCCTGTTTCGGCACCGGTACGGATTCGCTCCGCGAAGGCCCGGGGCCCGTACGAGGTCGGAGACTTTGTCGCCGGACGCGACCAGCCGCCCCTGGGGCGCACGGAGTGCGCTTTCAGGGGCGCGGGGAACTGCGCGAGCAACCACGACGCCGCGACACCCGGCGACGATGCTCGACCCCTACGGCGGCGGCGTTGTAGCGGAGGCCTGAAGAAACCCGCGCCCGGGGAAACCAGGGTGCTGCCCAAGGCTGGGCATCCGGACACGCACCCCAGCGCCGCGGTGTCGCCCGAGGCCGGGTGCCGGGCCGACGCCCCCGGTGGGACGGGGGCTGGGGCCAAGGGCCCTCGGCACAACGCCGGGCGACCGTGGCCCGGACACGTGGCGCGGCGGACAGCGGCCCGCGACAGGGCACCGGCGAACGTGCCCCGAACCCCGGCGCGGGCCGCCGTGGCCCCGTACAGCAGGGCGCGGGCCCCACGACCGCTCCGGGTTCCGGCGGAGCCGCTGCCGCTACCTCAGACCCCGCCCCGTCTCCAACACCTCCCGCGCCCGGGCCGCGAGGCCGTCCGCCCCGCAGGAACGGGCCAGGGTCAGCCCCCGGTTGAGCTCGGACAGGGAGCGGGCGGCGATGCCGTACTCGACGCGGGCCAGGGCGTGCTCGTAGGCGCAGGGCGACGCCTCCAGGTACGTCACGGCCTTCGCGTAGAGGTTGAGCTGGGCCTGCCCCGTCTCCAGCGCGGCGGCACACCGCAAGGCCTCACCGATCGCGGTGTCCGTACCGAAGCGCTCGGCCTGGACCCGGGCCTCCCCGGCGAGTTCGGCGGCCCGGCGCGGATCGGTGAGCGCCAGCGCACGCGCAAGGTCGCAGGCCCAGGGTGCCATGATCGTGTTGTGCCCGCCGCGGGCGATGGAGGCCTTCGCGGCGGCCTCCAGTTCGCTGATCCCCGCGTCGATGTCACCGGTCGCGAGGAGCAGCCGCCCCCGCACGGAGTGGGCGTCGGGCAGCACGAGCGTGGACGGGTACGGCGGCCCGAAGGAGTACCGCTCCGCGATCTCCAGCGCCTCGTCGGCCTTGCCGCGGGCCAGCAGCGTGTCGATGAGGATGCACGCCGCGTCCCAGTGCATGGGCAGCCCCGTACCGACCCGGTCGGCAAGCCGCAGCGACTCCCGCAGGAACGCCTCGGCCTCGGTGAGCCGCCCGCGCCTGCGGTGCACGAAGCCGACGAAGGCCTGCGCGAGGGCGAGGTGGCCGCCGCTCCAGCCGGCCGTCTCGTACGCGCGGACGGCCTCGGTGAACAGGCTCTCGGCGCGGTCGAGCCGGTCGGACATGACATAGGAGTTGCCGAGCATGATGAGGACTTCGAAGCCCCATTCGGGGTCGGTCCAGCCGAGGCCCGGGGCGAGCCGCCCGTTGACGAGGGCGCGGTCGCAGCGTTCGACGACCTCTTCCGCGTTCTCCCCGCGGGTCATCGCGTCGAAGGCGCGCAGGATGAGCAGTACGCGCTCCGGGTTGGCGCGGCCGGGCAGCCGGTCGGCGAGCGCGGCGAGGTTGCGGGAGCGGCCCGGGGAGTCCTCCTCGCCCGCGTGGATGCCTTCCCACATGAAGTGGACGGCTTGCAGGCGCAGGCGTGCCGGGCCCGGTTCGAGCAGTTCGGCCTCGTCGTCGATGAGCCGGAGGGCGTCCTCCAACTGGTCGTTGTGGACCAGCGCCTGGGACAGCCGGCACACCGCGTCGACCCGTCGGTCGCCGACGAGGCCGGGGGTGGTGTCGAGGGCCGCCTCCAGGTGCCTGACGGTCGTCGCGGGCGAGGTCAGCAGGGTCGCGCAGCCCAGTTCGTAGAGCACCTCCGGGCGGATCTCGGGCAGCGGCGGCTCCTCCAGGGCGCGCTCGAGGCAGCGGCGGGCCGCGTCGGGCGCGCCGACGGCGAGGTGCTCGCGGGCGGCGGCGCGCATCTGCTCGACGAGCTCGGGGTCGTCGTCGGGGTGGACTTCGAGGAGGTGCCGGGAGGCGGCGGCGGGGCCGTGTCCGGAGGCGGTGACGGCCCACGCGGCCTGGCCGTGCATGGCGGTGCGGGTCGCCGGCGGGATCGCGTCGTACACGGCGGAGGCGATCAGCGGGTGGACGAACTCCAGGGTGCCGACGTCCCCGTAGGTGGCGTCGGTGAGGATGCGGGCGGCGAGGAGCCGCTCGGCGCAGCGGCCGGCCTGCTCGGGGTTCATGCCGGCGAGGAGCGCGGCGAGTCCGGGCTCGATGCGGGTGCCGAGGATGGCGGCGGCCCAGGCGAAGCGGGTGGCGTCGACGCCGAGTCCTTCGAGCCGGTCGACGAGGCCGCGGCCGCGCGCCGCCTTGTTCAGCGCGCGCAGTTCGGCGGCGGAGCCCTCTTCGGGGGCGAGGTCGCTGTCCTGCACCTTGGCGAGCAGCTCGACCGTCTCGTACGGGTTGCCCCCGGTGACGGCCCAGACCTCGCGGCAGAACGGGTCGTCGGCGTGGTCGCCGAGCGTGGCGCGGGTGAGGCCCGCGGTGGCGTCGGGGGTGAGGGCGCGCAGGCTGGTGGCGCCGGGCCGGGCGGCGTCGCCGACGGCGTCGAGGCAGGCGGCGGCCTGGGCGTCCTCGGGGTCGCGCTGGGCGACGACGACGAGGACGGGCAGGTCGTCGAGGCGCTCGGCGAACGCGGCGAGCCATTCCAGGGTCTCGAGGTCGGCCCAGTGGGCGTCGTCGACGAGCAGCACCAGCGGCCAGTGGAGGCGGGCGAGCCGGGAGCTCGCCGCGACGAGACCGTCCCGCACACCCTGGGGGTCCGCCTGACGTCCCGTCGGCTCGGCTATCCCGAGCGCGGGTCCGGCGATGTCGTACCAGTCGCCGAAGTACTCGCGGGCCTCTTCCTCGGTGAGGGCGAGCAGCGCGGGCTGCAGCAGCTGGCGCACGACGTTGAACGGGACGGAGGTGACCGTCTCGCCGCCGCGTGCGGACCAGACGGTGGCGCGGCCCGCGGCCATCGCCTCGACCCGGGCGAGCAGGGCGGTCTTCCCGATGCCCGCCTCTCCCTTGTAGACGACGAGGCTGCCGGACGAGGCGGAGTCGCCGCACAGGTCGTCAAGTGCCCTCGCGGCTACGTCGAGTTCGGATTCCCGCTCCCACAGCGGCGGGCCAGAGGAGGCGGCGTCGGCGTGCCGTCCCTGAGTCATCCCGCACCCTCCCGGTGTCGTGCGCGTCGGTCGATCGGCGTACTGCTGTCGAGACTAGTGCGCCCCGGCCTGCTGTGGAGGGGGGTCTTCGCAGCCCGTGGCGAACACGCGTGCCGATCGGTAACGATCCCGATCGCAATGCGGACCCTCTCATCACGTTTTCAGGCACGCCTCATACTGTTTCGTCCATGACCTCGCAGACTCCCGCAGGCTGGTACCCCGATCCCGGCCAGGTCCAGGGCGGCCCGCGCACCGAACGCTGGTGGGACGGCGGCCGCTGGACGGACCAGACGCGACCGGCCACGACCGCGCCGCCGCTCCCGCCGCAGCCGGCCGGGCAGGCGCCCGCACAGCCGGCGCAGCCCGCGTACCTGGCGCAGCAGCCGACGGCTCCGGGGACGCTTCCGGCGTACGGTCACCATCCGGGATATCCGGGGCAGTTGCCGCCGAAGCCGCGCAGTTCGGCACGCGTGGTGATCGCGGCGGTCGTGGCGGTGGTGGTGCTCGCGGGCATCGGCGGCGGCGTGTACGCGCTGACGGCGGGCGACGACGGTTCGGACAGCGTGGCGCAGTCGAAGGAGTCGCCGGAGCCGGAGCCGCCGGGCACCGACGGCGGCGGCAGCGGAGGCGGAGGCGGGACGTCGCCCTCGCCGGACGACGGACAGCAGAGCCCGCGGGCGCCGCTCGACAAGGGCTTCGCCACCGATGTCGCGAACGGGGTCGCACTGCCGGTGCTCGAGGGCTGGACCGGCGCCGACGGGGCGGGCATAGCCGGCGTGTCGACGGGCCCGTACCCGTGCCCGGACGACACCTCGAAGAAGTGCGTACGGGGCGGGGCGTCGACCTCGTCGGCGAAGGATCTGAAGCTGGACGCGAAGACGGCGGAGGCGGCGGCGAAGGAGGACATCCTCAAGAACGCGCAGGCCTCCTACGGCGGCAAGACGTACGGCGGTCTGCTGAACCACGACGAGCTGCTGTCGGAGAAGGTCACGGTCGCCGGGCAGCAGGGGTACCGGGTCCGCTGGAACGTGGACACCAAGTCGTCGCTGGACGCGTGGGTGGAGTCGGTCGCGTTCCCGTCGCCGTACGACCCGAAGAAGCTCGTCGTGGTGCGGATCGGGGTCGACATCCCGAAGACCGCGAAGGAGAAGGCCGAGGGGCCGGACGACACCGCGATCGACAAGATCGCGAAGGGCATCAAGGAGGCCCGGGTCACGAGCGGTGACTCGGGCGGCGCCGGCAAGGACGTCTGACCCGCGGCGGCCGGCCGGTGAACGGCCGGCGCACTGGGGCCGGGCGGGCTCCCCTCCGCTCAGTGGAGG
>NZ_JBHYTK010000076.1:0-4684 GCF_042749255.1 Streptomyces sp. NPDC059524
TCCGCTGCGGCGCACTTTCCGGCGGGGGCCGGGTGCGGGAGCGGTGCGGCCCCCGGGGGCGGACTGCCCAAGGCCAGAACGGCTGTCGCCGCCGTAGGGGGTCGGGGATCGTTGCCGGGTGTGCCGCCTTTGTGGCTGGTCGCGCAGTTCCCCGCGCCCCTCGCGGGGCGCGTCCGCTGCGGCACCCTTTCCGGCGGGGGCCGGCTCCCGGGCCTGTGCCAGGCGCCGGGGCGACGGCCCCCGGAGGGGGTGTTGGGGTCAGTCGTCGTGGGGGCGGGGTGGGCGGCCGTCGAGTTCTACGGCTGTGCAGCGCCAGCGCAGGGATTCGTCGCGGACCAGGCGGAAGGCCAGGGCGTGGAGGCGGGGGCCGGCGGTGACGCGGGCGAAGACCTCGTAGGAGCCGGGGGACGGTTCGAAGTGGCCGATGCGGTGGATGCGGGGGCGGGCCGGGCCCAGGGGGCGGCGGTCGGCGAGCCAGAGCAGGTCCTCGTAGGCCTGGTGGACGGTGTGGCGGGCGACCCAGTGCAGCGGTTTCTGGCCGCTGAGGACGAGCACGAGGCGCTCGGTGAACAGTTCGGTCGGGTGCGGCGGGGCCTGGGGTGCGATGCGGCCGGGGCCGGGGCGGCGGCTGTCGCGCCGGGCGGGGGGCCGGGTGCTCCGCCGGGGGCCTCGCCTGGTCATCACCTTCTGCACAGCGACCTCCGGATACCGATCGGTAACTTAGTGGTGGTGATCTTGTACGAGGCAGAGGCGCGGCCCCGCAAGAGCGTCGGGAGGCGCCGGGGAGGCCGGACCGGTTCGCTCATCCGGGTGGCCGGGGACGGCGGCGGGCCCCGGGGAGCGGGCCGGCCCGGAGTGAACCGGCCGCCCCCGGCTGACGCGGGCCGAGGATCCGGGCCGCGGCCCGAAAGAGGACGCGCCCCGGTACGGGGAGGGCGCGTCCCCGTATCCTGAAGG
Source organism: Streptomyces sp. NPDC059524 (assembly GCF_042749255.1). Classification (NCBI taxonomy): domain Bacteria; kingdom Bacillati; phylum Actinomycetota; class Actinomycetes; order Kitasatosporales; family Streptomycetaceae; genus Streptomyces; species Streptomyces sp. NPDC059524. Next base: position 958 of record NZ_JBHYTK010000076.1, read on the forward strand.
GCCCCGGAACCCATAGGCCCCGACGACGAAAGCGGCCCGTCATGCGCGTGTACGTACCCCTGTCCCTGCCTCGACTCGCGGCGGCGTACAAGGCGGGCGAGCTGGGCCCCGCGCCGCTGACCGCCTACGCCGTGACGCCCGCGCTGCGCGAGTGGTACCTCTCCGACGACATCGAGGAGCTGGAGTACGCCGCGCTGAACCGGGCCGCGCTCGCCTCGCTGCGGCTGCTCGCCGGTGAGCCGGATGCCGCCCGCCGCCGCGTCGTGGTCGCCGTCGACGTCCCGGACGGCGCTGCCGTGGCCGACCCCGACCGGGGCCTCGACCCGGCCTCGCTCGGCGAGGTGTCGGTGCGGGACGTCGTGCGGCTCGCCAAGGCCGCGGCCGTGCACGTGGACGCCGACGACGCCGAGAAGGACGTCACCGCCGCGGCGGCCGCGCTGGGCGCCGCCGACCACGGGGACGACGACGCGCAGTTCGTCGTGGACGGGGCCGAGGACCACGAGCTGCTCTGGTTCGCGACGCAGGAGATCCCGAACCTGATCGGCCTCGGCGACTGAGCGGAAGGTACGTTCTGGGGATGGGGAAGCACGCCACCGCGCACATCGTCTGGGACTGGAACGGCACGCTGTTCCACGACACCGAAGCAGTCATAGCGGCCACGAACGCCGCCTTCGAGGAGATCGGCCTCGAACCGATCACGCTGGAGACGTACCGAACGCTGTACTGCGTACCCGTCCCCAAGTTCTACGAGCGGCTGATGGGCCGGCTGCCCACCGAGGACGAGTGGCTCCTCATGGACGGCGCCTTCCACCGGCACTACGCGTACCGCGCGGGCGACTGCCGGCTCACCGACGGCGCCGAGGGCCTGCTCGCCGGCTGGCAGGGCGCGGGCCGCAGCCAGTCCATCCTCAGCATGTACGAACACGAGCGACTGGTGCCGCTGGTACGGGACTTCGGGATCACCGACCGGTTCCTGCGCGTCGACGGCCGCACCGGGCCCTCGGGCGGCAGCAAGGCCGAGTACATGGTGCGGCACCTGAGCACCCTCGACGGGGTGGCGCCGGAGCGCACCGTCGTCATCGGGGACGCGGCCGACGACGCCGTCGCCGCGCTGCACGCGGGCGCGCGGGCCGTGCTCTACACGGGCGGCTCCCACAGCCGGGCCGGCCTGGAGGGCGCCGGCGTGCCGGTCGTGGACACGCTCGCCGAGGCCGTGCGCGAGGCGGAGCGGATCGCCGAGGCCGCCTGAATCCCTCCTTCCGCCGGGCCCGGTGTTTTGCGCCGAGTGCGTTCACGCTCCGCGCCCGGCTGCGTACGCTGGGGTGGTACGGCCGTACGGCAGCCACGACGGGGGGACGCGAACCATGGGTTTCGGCTTCGGGCAGCGGCGGGGCGGACAACTTCCCGCCGAGGTCACGACGTTCGTGGGACGTGCCGACGAACTGGCGCAGGTGCGCGGCGCGTTCGACCGGGCCCGGCTCGTCACGCTGGTCGGACCCGGCGGGGTCGGCAAAAGCCGCACCGCGCTGCGGGCCGCGGCCGGGCTCGCCAAGCGCTTCCCCGACGGGGTGTGGCTCGTCGAACTGAGCGCGCTGCGCGACCCCGAACTGATCCCGGCGACCCTCGCCGCCGTGCTCGAACTCCCGGACCAGGCAGGCATGGAGCCGCTCGACGCGGTCGTCGCGCACCTCCAGGGGCGGCGGCTCCTGATCGTCCTCGACACCTGCGAGCACCTCGTCGACGCCTGCGCCATGCTCACCGACGTGCTGCTGCGCGAGGCGGCCGGCGTGAGCGTCCTCGCGACCAGCCGGCAGCCGCTCGACGTGCCGGGCGAGCACTGCTGCCCGGTCGCGCCGCTGAGCGCCGACGACGCGCTGGAGCTGTTCGTGCAGCGGGCCGCCGCCGTCGTGCCCGGCTTCACGGTGACCGACGCGAACCGGGGGCAGCTCACCGCGCTCGCCGGCCGCCTCGACGGCATCCCGCTCGCGCTCGAGCTCGCGGCGGTACGGCTGCGGGCCGTGCCCCTGGAGCGGCTCGTGGAGCGGCTCGGCCACCGCTTCGAGGTGCTGACCGGAGGGCGCCGCACGGCGCTGACCCGGCACCAGACGCTGCGTACCGCCATCGGCTGGTCCCACGAGCTGTGCACGCCGCAGGAGCGGCTGCTGTGGGCGCGCCTGTCGGTGTTCGCCGGGTCCTTCGAGCTGTCGGCCGCCGAGACCGTGTGCGCGGGCGGCGAGCTGCCGCCCGGCGCGGTCCTGGAGCACCTCATCGGGCTCGTCGACAAGTCCGTCGTCCAGCGCATCGGGGAGGACGGCGGCCGGTACCGGCTGCTCGACACGATCCGCGAGTACGGGGCCGAGTGGCTGGAGGAGTCCGGGCAGGCGGCCGCCGTGCGCGGGCGGCACTTCGCGTACTACCGGGAGCTCGGCCGGCGCTTCTGGGACGAGTTCCTCACCGCCGCGCAGCCGGTGCACCACCGGGCGCTGCGGGCCGAGAGCGCCGATCTGCGGGCCGCGCTGGAGTACGCGTACGGGAGCGGGGACCCGGAGACCGTCGCGCAGGGCCTGTGGCTGGCGGCGCAGCTCGGGCCGTTCTGGCGGGCCGCCGGGGTGCTCGCCGAGGGCCGGTACTGGATCGACAAGGGGCTCGGGCTGCTCGGCGAGGTGGGCGGGGAGCAGGCGTGGGGCCGGTTCATGGTCGCCCTGTTCTCGGTGTGGACCGGGGACCTGCCCGGCGCGCTCGAGCTCTTCCACCGGGCGATCGCGGTGGCGCGGCAGGCGGGGGAGGCGCGGGTCGAGCTGTTCTGCGACGCGTACCTGGGCGGTCTCGGGGCGCTGTGCGGGGAGCCGGAGGGGCTCGCGGAACTGGAGGACGCGCGGCAGCGGATCGTGGCGCGGGGCGACGGGCTCGGCACCGGGGTCGTGCACTACGAGGGCGCGCTGCTGCTCGGGGTGCTCGGGGACACGGACGGCGCCCTGGAGCTGTGCCGGACCGGGCTCGCGTTCCTGGAGGGCACCGGGGAGCGGCAGCTGTACGGGTCCACGCTCATGGTGCAGGGGGTGATCCTGTGGCTCGCGGGGGAGCGGGAGGAGGCCGTCGGGGCGCTGCGCCGGGCACTGGAGGCCGCCGCCGAGGTCGAGGAGGTGCTCGTCGCGGCGATCTGCTGCCTCGTGCTCGGGTGGGCGGCGGCGCGCGAGAAGCGGTTCGTGCGGGCGGCGTGGCTGCTCGGGTACGCGGAGCACGCGCGGCGCCTGTCCGGTGACCCCGTCGGCATGCTGCCCTCGCTCTTCGAGGAGCAGGAGGCGGTGCGGGGGGCCGTGCGGGAGGCGCTGGGGGAGGACGGGTTCCGGCGGTGGCACGAGGTGGGGGCGCGGCTCTCCGGGGGGCGGGTGCTGGACGCGGTGCGGGGGGACGTGGAGGTGCCGGCGCCCGCGGTGGCCGTGCCGGGGGCTCGGCGGAGCGGGGTCGAGGCGTTGACCCGTCGGGAGCGGGAGGTCGCTGCGCTGGTGGTGGAGGGGTTGTCGAACCGGGAGATCGCGGAGCGGCTGGTCATCTCGAAGCGGACCGCTGACGCGCATGTGGAGCATATTTTGGCGAAGCTCGGGGTCGGGTCGCGGACGGAGGTTTCTCTGGCGGCCGCGGCTTCCACCGTGGCTGGTTGATCTTTCGCTGCCGGGTGCGGCCCGGTGGGGCTTCTCGCGCAGTTCCCCGCGCCCCTGAGGGCGCA
>NZ_JBHYTK010000076.1:4784-15618 GCF_042749255.1 Streptomyces sp. NPDC059524
CTTCGTGCGCCCCAGGGGCGGTGTGGGGAGCGCCCCGCGGCGGAGCCGCTGTCGGGTACAGCCCCGGGCCCCTGAAGGTGCACTTCGTGCGCCCCTCAGGGGGTTCTCGCGCCCCGCGGCGGAGCCGCTGTCGGGTACAGCCCCGGGCCCCTGAAGGCACACTTCGTGCGCCCCAGGGGCGGTGTGGGGAGCGCCCCGCGGCGGAGCCGCTGTCGGGTACAGCCCCGGGCCCCTGAAGGTGCACTTCGTGCGCCCCAGGGGCGGTGTGGGGAGCGCCCCGCGGCGGAGCCGCTGTCGCGGGTACAGCCCCGCGCCCCTGAAGGCACACTTCGTGCGCCCCTCAGGGGGTTCTCGCGCCCCGCGGCGGAGCCGCTGTCGGGTACAGCCCCGCGCCCCTGAAGGTGCACTTCGTGCGCCCCAGGGGCCGGTAGGTATACGGAGGCGGGCTCCAGCCTGCGATCTGGGTATACGGGTGTTCCCGGGTACCGATGTGCGGTGTGGGGTGTACCGACGAGGATCAAGGGGTGTCGGGCTCCGGAGGAGGTCGCGGCGGGGAGTCGGGCAGTCATGGTCAACTCCCCCACGCTGTCGTGATGACAGCCCCGCCGTGGTGCCCGGAGCGCGGCACCGCGGTGGCTGCCCTCGTCGGCGGGGCAGCCACCACCCACCCCCCGGCGGGTGACCCGCCCGGACCCCGCGGGTCACCCCTTCGGACGCCCCTGCACACTCCTACGGCTCAGCGATCTGTGCAGAGTGTCAAAGTTCGCCCCCTTGTTTTGTACACATACGGCTCATGACGTGCCCCGGGGGCGGGGAGATAGCCTTGACCCGTGATCAGCGCGATATCTCGCGGGGGCATCGTCGCCCCCTGCCCGCGCCGGGAGACCACGGTTCGTCATGCCGACCGTGCCCGGCGCTCAGCCGCTGATCGTTTCCCGCGGCCGGCCGGTGCGCCGAAAATGGCTCATATCCGTTCGCTCTTCTCTCATTCCGGCATAACGTCGACGTACAGCGGACACCCCGCGTCGTCGCGTCACGCCGGACGTTTTTTCTCGAACACGTCTACGTCACGCAACGGCGCGCGACAGGAGCCAGAGGACAATGCAGACCAAGCTGGACGAAGCCAAGGCCGAGCTGCTCGAACGGGCCGCCCGGGTAGCTGAGAACAGCCCGGCAGGGGGGCATCTCCCGGCTGGGCAGACGGGCGAGGGCACGCCGGACAGCGACACCGTGCTCTCGTTCCTCCAGCGCTACTACCTGCACACCGCGCCCGAGGACCTCACCGACCGAGACCCGGTCGACGTCTTCGGCGCCGCCTACTCGCACTACCGGCTCGCCGAGAACCGTCCGCAGGGCACCGCCAGCGTCAAGGTCCACACCCCGACCGTCGAGGAGAACGGCTGGACCAGCAGCCACTCCGTCGTCGAGGTCGTCACCGACGACATGCCCTTCCTCGTGGACTCGGTCACCAACGAGCTGTCGCGGCAGGGGCGCGGGATCCACGTCGTCATCCACCCGCAGGTCGTCGTGCGGCGTGACGTGACCGGCAAGCTCCTGGAGGTGCTGCCGGACGGCTCCACCGCCGACGGCCACGACGTGCTCACCGAGTCGTGGATCCACGTCGAGATGGACCGCGAGACGGACCGCGCCGACCTCAAGCAGATCACCGCCGATCTGCTGCGCGTCCTGTCCGACGTGCGCGAGTGCGTCGAGGACTGGGAGAAGATGCGCGACGCCGCGCTGCGCATCGCCGACGAGCTGCCCTCCGAGCCCACCGCCGGGGACCTGGACGAGTCGGAGGTCGAGGAGGCCCGCGAGCTGCTGCGCTGGCTGTCCGCCGACCACTTCACCTTCCTGGGCTTCCGCGAGTACGACCTGACCGAGGACGACTCCCTGGCCGCCGTGCCGGGCACCGGCCTCGGCATCCTGCGCTCCGACCCGCCGCACGGCGCCGACGACCACCACCCGGTCTCGCCGTCCTTCAGCCGGCTGCCCGCCGACGCCCGCGCCAAGGCCCGCGAGCACAAGCTGCTCGTCCTCACCAAGGCCAACAGCCGCGCCACCGTGCACCGCCCCAGCTACCTCGACTACGTCGGCGTGAAGAAGTTCGACGCCGAGGGCAACGTGATCGGCGAGCGCCGCTTCCTCGGCCTGTTCTCCTCGGCCGCGTACACCGAGAGCGTGCGCCGCGTGCCGGTCGTGCGCCGCAAGGTCGCCGAGGTCCTCAAGGGCGCCGGCTTCACGCCCAACAGCCACGACGGCCGCGACCTGCTCCAGATCCTGGAGACGTACCCGCGCGACGAGCTGTTCCAGACCCCGCCGGACGAGCTGCGCTCCATCGTCACCTCCGTCCTGTACCTGCAGGAGCGGCGCCGGCTGCGCCTGTACCTGCGCAAGGACGAGTACGGGCGCTACTACTCGGCGCTCGTCTACCTGCCGCGCGACCGCTACACCACGGGCGTCCGGCTGCGGATCATCGACATCCTGAAGGAGGAGCTCGGCGGCACCAGCGTCGACTTCACCGCCTGGAACACCGAGTCGATCCTGTCCCGGCTGCACTTCGTCGTCCGCGTCGCGCCCGGCACCGAGCTGCCGCAGCTGTCCGACGCCGACAAGGACCGCATCGAGGCCCGGCTCGTGGAGGCCGCCCGCTCCTGGGCCGACGGCTTCGGCGAGGCGCTGAACGCCGAGTGCGGCGAGGAGCGCGCCGCGGAGCTGCTGCGCCAGTACGGCCACGCCTTCCCCGAGGGCTACAAGGCCGACCACACCCCGCGCGCCGCCGTCGCCGACCTGGTCCACCTGGAGGCCCTCGCCCGCAGCGGCAAGGACTTCGCGCTCTCCCTGTACGAGCCCGTGGGCGCCGCCCCCGGCGAGCGCCGCTTCAAGATCTACCGCACCGGTGCGCCCGTCTCCCTGTCGGCCGTGCTCCCGGTGCTGCAGCGCCTGGGCGTCGAGGTCACCGACGAGCGCCCGTACGAGCTGCGCTGCGCGGACCGTACGACGGCGTGGATCTACGACTTCGGCCTGCGCCTGCCCCAGCAGGGCAACGGCAACGGGGACGACCTCGGTGCCGACGGCCGCGAGCGGTTCCAGGAGGCGTTCGCCGCCACCTGGACCGGCGCCGCGGAGAACGACGGCTTCAACGCCCTCGTGCTCGGCGCCGGGCTCACCTGGCGCCAGGCCATGGTGCTGCGCGCGTACGCCAAGTACCTGCGCCAGGCCGGCTCCACGTTCAGCCAGGACTACATGGAGGACACCCTCCGCAACAACGTCCACACCACGCGCCTGCTGGTGAGCCTCTTCGAGGCGCGGATGTCGCCGGACCGGCAGAGCGCCGGCACCGAGCTGATCGACGGGATCCTCGAGGAGCTCGACGGCGCGCTCGACCAGGTCGCCTCCCTCGACGAGGACCGCATCCTGCGCTCCTTCCTCACGGTCATCAAGGCGACCCTGCGCACGAACTTCTTCCAGAGCGCCGGGACCGACGCGCGCGAGCCGTACCGCCCGCACGCCTACGTCTCCATGAAGCTCGACCCGCAGGCCATCCCCGACCTGCCCGAACCGCGCCCCGCCTACGAGATCTGGGTGTACTCGCCCCGCGTCGAGGGCGTCCACCTGCGCTTCGGCAAGGTCGCGCGCGGCGGTCTGCGCTGGTCCGACCGGCGCGAGGACTTCCGTACGGAGATCCTCGGCCTGGTCAAGGCGCAGATGGTGAAGAACACCGTCATCGTGCCCGTCGGCGCCAAGGGCGGCTTCGTCGCCAAGCAGCTGCCCGACCCGTCGGTGGACCGCGACGCGTGGATGGCCGAGGGCATCGCCTCGTACAAGACCTTCATCTCGGCGCTGCTCGACATCACCGACAACCTGGTCGGCGGCGAGGTCGTGCCGCCCGTCGGCGTCGTGCGCCACGACGGCGACGACACCTACCTGGTGGTCGCGGCCGACAAGGGCACCGCGAAGTTCTCCGACATCGCCAACGAGGTCGCCCAGGACTACGGCTTCTGGCTGGGCGACGCGTTCGCCTCCGGCGGCTCGGCCGGCTACGACCACAAGGGCATGGGCATCACCGCCCGCGGCGCCTGGGAGTCCGTCAAGCGGCACTTCAGGGAGCTGGGCGTCGACACCCAGACCGAGGACTTCACGGTCGTCGGCGTCGGCGACATGTCCGGCGACGTGTTCGGCAACGGCATGCTGCTCAGCGAGCACATCCGCCTCGTCGCCGCGTTCGACCACCGGCACATCTTCATCGACCCGAACCCGGACGCGGCCACCTCGTACGCCGAGCGCCGCCGCATGTTCGACCTCCCGCGCTCCAGCTGGGAGGACTACGACAAGGAGCTGATCTCCGCGGGCGGTGGCGTCTTCCCGCGCTCCGCCAAGGCGATCCAGCTCAACGCGCACATCCGCGAGGCGCTCGGCATCGAGTCCGGCCAGTCGAAGATGACCCCGGCCGAGCTGATGAAGGCCATCCTCCAGGCCCCCGTGGACCTGCTGTGGAACGGCGGCATCGGCACGTATGTGAAGTCGTCCGTCGAGTCGAACAGCGACGTCGGCGACAAGGCCAACGACTCGATCCGCGTCGACGGCCAGGACGTGCGCGCCCAGGTCATCGGCGAGGGCGGCAACCTCGGCGCGACCCAGCTGGGCCGCATCGAGTTCGCCCGCAAGGGCGGCCGGGTCAACACCGACGCGATCGACAACAGCGCCGGTGTGAACACCTCGGACCTCGAGGTCAACATCAAGATCCTGCTCAACCGTCTGGTCCTCGACGGCGACATGACCGTCAAGCAGCGCAACAAGCTGCTCGCGGCCATGACCGACGAGGTCGGCGAGCTCGTCCTGCGCAACAACTACGCGCAGAACACGGCGCTCGGCAACGCCGAGGCGCAGGCCCCGTCCCTGCTCCACGCCCACCAGCGCTTCATGCGCCGGCTCGGCAAGCAGGGCCACCTGGACCGCTCGCTGGAGTTCCTGCCGAACGACCGGCAGATCAAGGAACTCCTCAACAGCGGCCGCGGCCTGACCCAGCCCGAGCTGGCCGTCCTGCTCGCGTACACGAAGATCACGGCGTCGGACGAGCTCATCCAGACCTCGCTGCCCGACGACCCGTACCTGGCCCGGCTGCTGCACGCCTACTTCCCGCAGGCGCTGCGCGACAAGTACCTGGACTCGATCGACGGCCACGCGCTGCGCCGCGAGATCATCACCACGGTGCTGGTCAACGACACGGTGAACACGGGCGGCTCGACCTTCCTGCACCGCCTGCGCGAGGAGACCGGCGCGTCCCTGGAGGAGATCGTCCGGGCGCAGCTCGCGGCCCGCGAGATCTTCGGCCTGAGTGACGTGTGGGACGCGGTCGAGGCGCTCGACAATGTCGTCGCCGCCGACGTCCAGACCCGGATCCGGCTGCACTCGCGCCGGCTCGTCGAGCGCGGCACGCGCTGGCTGCTCAACAACCGGCCGCAGCCGCTGCAGCTCGCCGAGACGATCGCCTTCTTCAAGGAGCGGGTCACCGAGGTCTGGGCGGCCATGCCGAAGATGCTGCGCGGCGCGGACGCCGAGTGGTACCAGGGGATCGTCGACGAGCTGACCGGCGCCGGGGTGCCGGAGGAGCTGGCCGAGCGGGTCGCCGGGTTCTCCTCCGCGTTCCCGACGCTCGACATCGTCCAGATCGGCGACCGCATGGGCAAGGACCCGCTCGCCGTCGCCGAGGTCTACTACGACCTCGCGGACCGGCTGAACATCACGCAGCTGATGGACCGCATCATCGAGCTGCCGCGGGCCGACCGCTGGCAGTCGATGGCCCGCGCGTCGATCCGCGAGGACCTGTACGCGGCGCACGCCGCCCTGACGGCCGACGTGCTGGCCGTCGGGAACGGGACCTCGACGCCGGAGCAGCGGTTCAAGGACTGGGAGGAGAAGAACGCGGCGATCCTGGGCCGCGCGCGCACCACCCTGGAGGAGATCCAGGGCTCGGACGCCTTCGACCTGGCGAACCTGTCGGTCGCGATGCGGACGATGCGCACGCTGCTGCGTTCGCACTCGTAGTCACCCCCTGACACAGGGGTCGAGGGGCGCCTTCGGGCGCCCCTCGGTCGTTCGCCGTTCGTCCGGCGGACGCGCCGGGTCGTTCTTCCTACCGGATTCTTGTGTTCTGAATGAGTGTCCCGACGGCCGGGGCTGTGTTTCGGTGGTACCGATGGGGTGACCGAGCAAGCCGACCAGGGAGAGCCCGATGCCGCCGAAGCAGATCCGGCCCGACGCGACGCCGGCCGCACGCGCGGTCGCACTGCCCGACGACTGGGCCGCGACCCCGCTCACCGTCGTCATGCCGACGTACAACGAGGCGGGGAATCTGCCCGGCATGGCCGAGGCCCTGATGGCGCTGCCGCTGCCGGGCCTGCGGCTCCTCGTCGTCGACGACTCCAGCCCGGACGGCACCGGTGACCTCGCCGAGGAGTACGCGGGCCGCTTCGGCGCCGACCGGATGGCCGTGCTGCACCGCGCCGGCAAGGAAGGGCTCGGCCGGGCCTACGCGGCGGGCATGGCGCGGGCCGTGGCGGACGGCGCCCGCTACGTCCTGCAGATGGACGCCGACGGCAGCCACCCCGTCGCGAAGGTCCCGCAGCTGCTCGGGGTCGCCCTGTCGACCGGCGCGGGCGTCACCATCGGTAGCCGCTACGTGCAGGGCGGCAGCCTCTCCGAGGCCTGGGGAGCGCACCGCAAGCTGCTGTCGCGCTGGGCGAACGCGTACGCGGGCACGATCCTCGGCACCCGGGTCCGGGACATCACGGGCGGCTTCAACCTGTGGCGCGAGGACGCCCTGCGCGCCATCGACCTGGCCTCCGTCGACAGCGCGGGCTACAGCTTCCAGGTCGAGATGAAGTACCGGGCGCTGCGCCGCGGCCAGGGGATCATCGAGGTGCCGATCCACTTCGAGGACCGTACGGTCGGCGAGTCGAAGATGAACCTGATGGTGCAGCTGGAGTCGGTCGCGATGCCGTGGCGGCTGCGGGCCCGCTCGCGGCACTGACCTCCAGGACGCGGCGGCCTCAGCGGATCATCCGGGCCAGGCGCCGCAGCCCGCGCACCGCCGGGGTGCGGGCCGCGCGCCGCACGGGCGGGCCGATGCGGGTGGCGAGGGGCCCGAGGGGCTCCCAGCGCAGTTGCAGCCGTCCCGCGCCCTTGCCCTCGGGTTCGACGGTGACCCGGTGCCGGTTCACGTGCGCGGTGCGGACGGGCAGGTCGAGCGGGGCGAGCAGCAGACCGGTGTTGCGGGCGCCGTCCGGAGCGGTCAGCTGGAGCATGGGGTGCCGGGTCCCGGTGAAGCCGAGCCGGGGGAGCGCGAGCGCCGTGAGGTCGAGCCGGACCCGGCCCTCGAAGACGCCCGGCCGCACGGGGTCGAGCCGGAACCGCAGGGTCGCGCGGCGGCGGCCCGGGGTGAGCAGGAGCGCGGCCGGCTGCGGGCCCACGGAGAGCCGGCGTCCGGGGTCGTGGGTGCGTACGCGCAGGTCCAGGGAGGCCGGGCCGGGGCCGCGCTCGACGGACACCAGCTCGTGGCGGAACTGGGCGCGCCGGAAGGGCCGGGTGTCCAGCTCCAGGTCGGCGAGGGAGAGTTCGCGGCGGGCCCACGCGGTGTCCGGGACCCGGTCGCCCCAGTACGGGGTCCCGGCCGCGTCCAGGGCCGTCGTGCGCGGGGCGACGGCGTGGCCGAGGCCGCGCGCCGCGAGCCGGGCCTCGGGCAGGCGCAGGTCGCGCACGAGCTGGAGGACGACGCGTTCGTCGCGCGGCAGGCGGGCGTAGGCGGCGGGAGCGAGCCGGTCGAGGTACGGGTTCACGACGGCGGCGAACTCGGCGAGCCAGGCGTCGTCGCGGTGCGGCAGGTCGCCCGCGTACATCCGGAAGTCGTGCTTGAGGAACTTGTGGTCCTTGGCCTCGCGCAGCGTGTCGCCGCGGCCGCTCTCGGCGAGGAATGCGTCGATGAGTTCCTGCACGTGGACGCGGTCGCGGACGTTGTCGAGCCGGTGCCGCTGGTTGGATATGGAGGCCGCGTCCCCGGCCGCGTACGGGTGGATGTACCAGCGGTAGACGGTCTCGGGGACGATCGTGAACGCCTTCGCGAGGCAGTAGGCCTGTGCGGAGAAGAGCTGGTCCTCGTAGTGGATGCCCTCGGGGAAGCGCAGGCCGTGGCGGTCGAGGAAGGCGCGGGCGTACATCTTGCTCGTGGACAGGTGCTCGAAGAGCAGGTCGGGTTCGCTCTCCACGCCTTCGACGGTGCGGCGCTCGGCGACGAGGTGCGGCATCCAGCGCGAGGTGCGTCCGGTGTCGACGCGGACCCGTTCGACGGCGCCCATCGCGAAGTCGATCCCGGGGTTCTCGCGGTGCGCGGCGAGCAGGAACTCGACCGCGCGGGGCGGGAGTTCGTCGTCGCTGTCGAGGAACATCAGGTAGGGGGCGCGGGCGATGTCGAGGGCGCGGTTGCGCGGGGTGCTGCATCCGCCGCTGTTCTCCGGCAGCCGGAGACAGGTGATACGGGGGTCGGCGGCCGCCAGGTCCCGTGCGATCTCGGGGGTGTTGTCGGTCGAGTGGTCGTCGCTGATGACGATCTCGATGTTCGTGTGCGTCTGTGCCTGGAGGGAGGCGACGGCGCGGGGGAGGCGTGCGGCGTCGTCGTAGGTGATGACGGTGACCGTGACGTCAGGCGTGTCCATGGGCGTCCGCCTCCTCGGGGGTGGGGGCCACGGTGCGGGACTCCAGCGGCAGCACCGGCGGCAGCGCCTCCTCGGGCTCGCCGAGGAAGACCCGGCGCACGACGCGCTCGGCGGCCCGCCCGTCGTCGAACTCGCAGAAGCGGCGCCGGAAGCGGTCCCGGGCGGCCGCCGACTCCCGGTCGCGCCAGGCGCCGGTGACGAGGATCTCCGTCAACTCGTCCTGGGTGCGGGCGACATGGCCCGGCGGCTCGCCCGTCAGGTCGAAGTAGACGCCGCGGGTCGTCGCGTACGTCTCCCAGTCGTCGGCGTAACTGACGATCGGGCGGTCCAGGTTGGCGTAGTCGAACATGATCGACGAGTAGTCCGTGATCAGCGCGTCCGCGGCGAGCGCCAGCTCCTCCACCGGGTCGTACGCGGAGACGTCGACGATCCGGCCGGTGCGGCACAGCCCGGCGAGCGGGGACGCGGCGCCGCCGTAGAAGTAGTGGCCGCGCACGAGCAGGACGGTGTCCTCGCCGAGGCGCTCGGCGAGCGCGGCGAAGTCCAGGCGCGGGGTCCAGCGGGCCTCGTAGTCGCGGTGGGTCGGCGCGTACAGGAGGGCGCGGCGGCCGGGGGCGATGCCGAGGCGGGCGCGGACGGCGCGGACGTCGGCGGCCGTGGCCCGGTGGTAGACGTCGTTGCGGGGGTAGCCGTGGTCCAGGGAGACGTAGTGCGACGGGTAGGCGTGCTCCCACATGCGGGTGGAGTGGGAGTTGGCGCTGACGCTGTAGTCCCACTTGTCGACGCGGGACAGGAGCGCGTCGAAGTCCAGGCCGCGCGAGGCGGTGGGGTGGTCGATCTGGTCGAGGCCCATCTTCTTCAGCGGGGTGCCGTGATGGGTCTGGAGGTGGATCGCGCCGGGTCTCTTGACCACCGCGCCGGGGAAGTTGACGTTGTTGACGAGGTACACGGCGCGGGCCATGACCTCCGCGTAGCGGCGGGTGCCGGGCACGACGTGCTCGGTGCCGGGCGGCAGCAGCGGCTCCGTCGCGCGGGACACCACCCACACCGGGCGGATGTGCGGGGCGAGTTCGGCGAGCTTCGCGGCGATCGCGGCCGGGTTGCAGGCGACGCCGCGGTCCCAGTACGCGGAGAAGACGGCGAGCTCCGGGTCGAGCGGGGTCTTCAGGGCGCGCTGGTAGTGCAGGTCGAGGAGCTTGCGGCCCGCCTTCCCGCGGCCGGTGCGGACGGCCGAGCGCAGGGCCCGCCGGCCGTGGCTCAGCTCCTGGAACGCGCGGTACTTCGTGTACGCGTCCTGCTCCAGGAGGCCGCGCCGCACGCCCTCGCGGCCCGGGGGCCTGCGGTGGCCGGGGGGCTTCCAGCGCACGGCCGCCGCGGAGGCGCGGCGGAAGAACTCGCGGGCGACCGCCTCCGGCAGGCCCTCGCGGGACACGACGCGCAGCGTCTCGGTGGCCATCAGGTCGTACAGGACGGCGCGGGGGGCGGCCGCGGTGCCGTGCTCCCGCATCAGCTCCTGCAGGCGCTCGTACGCGTCGATCAGCTCGTACCGCCGCTCGGCCGGTACCGGCGGCAGGCTCTCGCGGCGCAGTTGCCGTACGTCGGCCAGGGCGTGCTCGGTGCCGGCGATCCGGCGGGCGAGGACGAGGGCGGCGCGGGCCGCGTACATCGGGTCGGCGTCGGTGAGGTGCTTCTCGTGGGTGCGGTGGAAGGCGGTGCGCAGGACGCGGTTGGCGAGCAGCGGGGTGACGCGCAGGAGGTTGCCGTGCTCGTCGAGGGGGCGGTCCCGGCGGCCGAAGCGGGCGAGGCGGCCCGTGTCGACGCCGGAGGTGCCGGGGCCGCGCCAGGTCGAGCGGACGTGGTCGCCGAGCACGACGTCCACCTCGTCGGACAGCTCGGCGAGGCGGGTGCGCAGGGCGGACAGGGCGCCGGGGAGCGGCCGGTCGGTGGCGGTCAGGCACCACAGCCAGGTGCCGGTGGCGCGGTGGGCGCCGGCCGCGCGGGCGGTGGCCGGCTCGGTGCCGGCGGGCAGGGTGAGGAGGGTGGTGGGGGGGGGGGCGCGCCGGGGTGGGCGCGCGCGGGGGCGCCCCGGGGGGGGGGGCCGCGCGCCGCGCGACACGGCGAGG
>NZ_JBHYTK010000076.1:15628-35905 GCF_042749255.1 Streptomyces sp. NPDC059524
GGCCTCCAGGGCGCGGGCGGTCTGGGGCCCGCGGTGTGTGCGCGGGCGCCCGGCGCTGGGGGGCCCGGCCGTGTCCCGCGCGGTGGTGCCGACCGCCGCGACGATCAGCTCGGCGTCCTCGGGCAGCTGACCGGCGAGGGCGTCCAGGCAGGGCCCGAGCAGGCCCTGTACGTCGGGGCCGTGCACCACGACGCTGAGGGCGGGGCGGGTCTCCGTCATCTGCTGATCCCCCTGGCGGCCGCACGGGGCGGCCGATCGGATATCGGCATCAAGTCAGACAAAGAGTATCTTTCGGGCCGATGCGGGGCCCGTCATGACCAGGCGTACCGCGGGCTACTTCGCCTTCGCGGGCTTCTTGGCGGGACCGCCGGTGAACTCCTCGTACTCCTTCAGTACGTCCTCCGTCGGCCCGTCCATCCGCAGCTCCCCGCGCTCCAGCCAGAGGACGCGGTCGCAGGTGTCGCGGATCGACTTGTTGCTGTGGCTGACCAGGAAGACCGTGCCGGCGTGCTTGCGCAGCTCGCGGATCCGCTGCTCGGAGCGCTTCTGGAAGGAGCGGTCCCCGGTCGCGAGGGCCTCGTCGATCAGCAGGACGTCGTGGTCCTTCGCGGCGGCGATGGAGAACCGGAGGCGGGCCGCCATGCCGGAGGAGTACGTGCGCATCGGCAGGGTGATGAAGTCGCCCTTCTCGTTGATGCCGGAGAATTCGACGATCTCGTCGTAGCGGTCGCGGACCTGCTCGCGGCTCATGCCCATGGCGAGGCCGCCCAGCTTCACGTTCCGCTCGCCCGTGAGGTCGTTCATCAGGGCCGCGTTGACGCCGAGCAGGGAGGGCTGGCCGTCGGTGAAGATCCGCCCGTTCTCGACCGGGAGGAGCCCCGCGACGGCCTTGAGCAGGGTCGACTTGCCCGAGCCGTTGGTGCCGATGAGGCCGATGGCCTCGCCGCGGTACGCGGTGAACGACACGTTCCGCACGGCGTGGACCGTGCGCACACCCGCGCGCCGCTCGGCCTTCTTCTTGCCGCCGACGATCCGGCTGAGCGCGGCGGTCGCGGTGCCGCGGCCCGCGCCGGTGCCGTGGACGCGGTAGACGATGTCGACGCCGTCGACGATGACGGTGGGCACGGGCCCCTGGTCCTGTACCGGCTCAGCCACGTCCGTACCTCTCCTCGGCCTTCCAGAAGAAGACGAATCCGCCCAGCCCGGCGAGCAGGGCCCAGCCGAGGGCCAGCGGCCACGCGTGCGGCGGCAGCTGGTCCGCGGTGAAACTGTCGATGAGTGCGAAGCGCATCAGGTCGATGTAGAGCGCCGCGGGGTTGATCTGCAGCAGCGTGACGACGATCTGCGGCACGTCACGGCCCGCCGTCAGATGCGTCAGGCTCCACATCACGCCCGAGGTGTACATCCACGTCCGCAGCACGAACGGCATGAGCTGCGCGATGTCCGGCGTACGGGCCCCGAGCCGGGCCATGACCAGCGCGAGCCCGGTGTTGAAGACGAACTGAAGGGCCAGGGCCGGAACGGCCAGCACCCACGACGGACGCGGCGGCACCCCGGCGCACAGCAGGATCACCACCAGCGCGCACATCGAGAACAGCAGCTGCTGGAGCTGCTGGAGGCAGTACGAGATCGGCAGCGAGGCGCGCGGGAAGTGCAGCGCCCGTACGAGGCCGAGGCTCCCGGAGATCGCCTTCGTGCCCGCCATCACGGACGACTGCGTGAACGTCCACACGAACACGCCCGTGACGAGGAACGGGATGTAGTCCGGCACGCCCCGGCTGGTGTTCAGCAGCTTGCCGAAGATCAGGTAGTACACCGCCGCGTTCAGCAGCGGGGTGAGGACCTGCCACACCTGGCCCAGCTTGGCCTGGCTGTACTGCGCGGTCAGCTTCGCCGTGGAGAAGGCGGTGATGAAGTGCCGCCGCTGCCACAGCTGCCGCACGTACGCGGGCAGGGAGGGGCGGGCGCCGCTCACCGTCAGGCCGTGGCGCGCGGCCAGGGCCGCCGCGTCCTCCCGGCCCACCGGGGCGGCGGGGTCCGGGGGGCGGGGCGCGGAAGGCGTGTCGAGGACCTGACTCACATCGCCTGCTTTCTGGACGGCCGGGCGGTCGGGCGGCCGGAGGGCGGAAGGCCGTTCGTCGGAAGGTCGCTACGTCGGAAGGTCGCTACGTCGGAACGGACCCGTATCGTCGTGACGTGAGACTAGGCCCCCGCGACGTCGGAACGCAACCGTATCGTCGTGCCGCATCTATGCTGGCCGCATGACGACCAACGCCGAACCGCCCAGGCCGACGCCGCGTCGCCGGGCCCCGGCCGGGGCCGCCGTACTGCGCGAGGACGTGACGGAGGCCATCCGCGCCGCCGTCTTCGAGGAACTCGCGTCCGTGGGCTACGCCCGGATGTCCATCGAGGGCATCGCGCGCCGCGCCGGGGTCGGCAAGACCGCCGTCTACCGCCGCTGGCGCTCCAAGCTCCATCTCGTCCTGGACCTGGTCTCGGCCATAGCGGTGCAGGGCCTTCCGGCCCCCGACACCGGCTCCCTGGAGAGCGACCTGCTCCTCCTCTACCAGGTCACCTCCCGCGCCCTGCGCCACCCGGTCGCGGGCCAGATCATCCCCGACCTCCAGGCGGAGGCGGCCCGCAACCCCGACATCGCGGACGCCCTCCAGAAGGCCCTGCGCGAGGGCCAGCACGGGGTGGCCAGCGGCATCGTCCGCGCGGCGGCGGCCCGCGGCGAGCTGAGCCCCGACGTCGACGAGGACCTGGCCCTCGACCTGATCTCGGGACCGCTGTATTGGCGGGCGGTGGTGGCCCGCGGCCCGAAGCCCCCGAAGGGGTACCTGGAGAAGCTGGCTGCGGCCACCGCGGCGGGGCTCAGGGTGCTCTGAGCCGTCCGTCCTGACCCGCCGCGGTCAGGCGGCCGTCCGGCGGCGGGTCAGGAACAGGGCGACCGCGGCCGTGATGGCCACGAGCCCCGTCGGCACGCTGATCAGCACCTGCTGGACGCCCTCGAAGGCGAAGCTGGTGAAGACGTTGACGATGACAGCGAGGGCCAGGGTCAGCCAGAGCAGCGCCTTCATGGCGGTTCCTTCCGGATAGGGCCCCTCGGTGGGGCGGTGTCTCCACAGTGCCCGCCCGCACCCCGTCCCCTCCATGGAGCACGCTCCCCGAACCATGGTGTAGCCCGCTCCACCCTGCGCCCGGTCCGGTCCTGCGCCTACGCTGACCCGCATGCCGGGGATCAAGGGGGCCGTGCGACAGGCCGGGCGGGCACTGGCGTACCTCGCGGTCGGCGCGGCCGTCGCCGTCGCCTCGTATCTGTTCATCGCGCTCGCCCTGTTCACCGCGGTCCTGACCCTGCTCGTGGTCGGCGCCGGAGTGCTGCCCGAGACGGTGCTGCTGCTGCGCCGGGTCGCCACGTTCAAGCGGCGGCGCGTCGCCGAGTGGACCGGCGGGGAGGTTCCCGAGGCGTATCTGCCGCTGGGCGGGCCGCTGCGGGAGCGGGTGCGGACGGCGCTGGGCGACCCCGGGACCTGGCGCGATCTGCGGTGGCTCGTCGCGCACTTCGCGTACGGATGGCTGCTGCTGTACGCCGCGCTGCTCGTGCTGTGCGTGGGCGCGGTCGTCGACGGGCTGTGGTGCGGGCTGCTGCGCCGCCCGCCCGTCCTGCTGCCGGTCGTCTCCCGTCTGGCGGACCTCGACGCCGGCTGGTCCCGGGCGCTGCTCGGCCCGGCGCCCGGCGCGGAGCGGCTCGCGGCCCGGGTCACCGAGCTGACCGAGTCACGGGCCGGGGCCGTCGCCGCGCACGGCGCCGAACTGCGGCGCATCGAACGGGACCTGCACGACGGGACGCAGGCCCGGCTCGTCGCGCTGTCCATGCGGATCGGGCTCGCCCGGCGCGCCCAGGACCCGGAGGCCGCGCGCCGCCTCCTCGACGACGCCCAGGACCAGGCCGAGGCGGCGCTCGCCGAGCTGCGGCACGTCGTGCGTGGCATCCACCCGCCGATCCTCACCGACCGCGGACTCGTGGGCGCCGTACGGGCGTTGGCCGCGGCCAGCGGGCTCGACGTCGCGGTGCGCGACGAAGGCGTCGAGTCGGGCGGCCGGGCGCCGGCCGCGGTCGAGGCGGCCGCCTACTTCGTGATCGCGGAGGCTTTGACCAACGCCGCCAAGCACAGTGGCGGCACGCGCGCGGACGTCCAACTGGAGCGCGGCAGAGCCGGGTTGAGGGTCGAGGTGAGGGACTCGGGGCGGGGTGGCGCCGACGAGCGGGGCGGCAGTGGGCTGCTCGGCATGCGGCGCCGGGTCGCCGCGCTCGACGGGAACGTGCGAGTCTCGAGTCCCGTCGGAGGACCGACCGTCATCGAGGTGGAGCTGCCGTGCGTGTGGTGATCGCGGAGGACAACGCGCTGTTGCGGGAAGGGCTCGTGCTGCTGCTCGGCTCCGCGGGACACGAGGTCGTCGGCGTCGCCGAGACCGGGCCCGAGGTGCTGCCCGCGCTCCTCGAACACCGCCCCGACGTCGCCGTCGTGGACGTCCGGATGCCGCCCGGCTTCCGGGACGAGGGCCTGCGCGCCGCCCTGGAGGCCCGCCGCACCCTGCCCGGCCTGCCCGTCCTCGTCCTCTCCCAGTACGTGGAGGTGTCCTACGCCACGGAGCTGATCGGCGGCGGGGCGAGCGGTGTCGGCTACCTCCTGAAGGACCGCATCGGCCGGGTCGACGCGTTCCTCGACGCCCTGGAGCGGGTCGCCTCCGGCGGTACGGCCCTCGACCCCGAAGTCGTCACCGAACTCCTGGCCCGCCGCCGGGACGACCCGGTCGACACGCTCACCCCGCGCGAGCTGGAGGTCCTCACGCTGATGGCCGAGGGCCGGGACAACGCGACCATCGCGGCCCGGATGGTCGTCACCGAACGCGCCGTGAGCAAGCACATCGGCAACGTCTTCGCGAAGCTCGACCTCCCCCAGAGCGACAGCGGCCACCGTCGTGTCCTGGCGGTCCTCGCCTACCTCGACCGGCGGCGCTGAGCGGGTGGTTCAGGCCTCGTCGAGCTGGTGGTCCGCCCACACGTACGTCTCCGGGAGCAGGTCGGTGATCGGGAGTGCGCGGCGGGACGGGCCGTTGCCGACGATGACGCTCAGGGTGGGGAAGTAGTCGAGGAGGGCCTGCCGGCAGCGTCCGCACGGCGGGACCACGCCCCGGTCGCGGTCGCCGACGGCGACCATCGTGGTCAGGTCGTACGCGCCCTGGGCGGCGGCCGTGCCGACGGCGACGAGTTCGGCGCAGGGGCCGCCGGTGAAGTGGTAGGCGTTCACGGCGGTGATGATCCGGCCGTCCCGGGCGCGGGCGGCGGCGGCCATGGTGTGGTTGTCACCCCGGCAGCGGGTGGCGGCGATCTCCTCGGCGGCGGCGACCAGTTCGCGGTCCGGGGCGGAGAGTTCAGTCATGGTGCGGCTCGGCTTTCGTCAGGCGGCTTGCCAGGGCGGTCAGTTCGGGGAGGCGGAGGGCGGGGGTGGCCGAGCCGGGGAGGGGGACGTGGAGGCGGGTCGTCCAGCGGGGCGGGATCGCGCCGGCCCCGTACACCGCGCCGGCCAGGGCCCCGGTCACCGCGGCCACCGTGTCCGTGTCGCCGCCGAGGTCGATCGCGGCGCGCAGGGCGGACTCGTACGAGGCGGTCGTCCGCAGCGCCCAGACTGCCGAGCCGAGGCAGGGCCACACCGCGCCGTTGAACTCGGTGGCCAGGTTCGGGTGCCAGTCGGGGGCGAGGACGGTGGCGTAGCGGGCGCGGTGGGCGGCGGGGACGTGCGCGAGGGAGCCCGGGATCGCGTTCAGGGGGTCCGCGCCGGTCAGGGCGACGCGGATCAGTTCGTGGAGGAGAGCCGTGCCTTCCCAGGCCGCCGGGTCGCCGTGGGTGAGGGCCGACAGGCGGCGGGCGGCGTCCATCGTGGCGGCTGTGCCGAGCGGGGCGAAGTGCACGGCGGAGGTCGCCGCCCGCATCAGCGCACCGTTGCCCGCGGCGCGGCCGGTGATCCGGAAGTGGTGCGCGGCGGCGCGGTCCCAGGGCAGTCCGTTGGTGAGCACGTCCTCGGTCTGCAGGCCGATGTCCTTGGGGTCTGCGGATGCCCAGTGCTGGAAGCGGGTGAATACGTCCGGGCAGTTCAACTCGCCGTGTTCGAGGAGTGATCGGCCCACCAGGACCGCCATCTGCGTGTCGTCCGTGGCCTCGCCCGGGTCCCAGCCGCCGCCCCCGCGCATCTCGTCGGCGTCGGGGGCGCCGGGTGGGAAGCGGGCCGAGAAGGCGCCTTCGGGGCCGAACTCGAAGGGGGCGCCCAGCGCGTCGCCGACGGCCGAGCCGATCACGGCGCCGATCGCGCGGTCCAGGGGCGTGGCGGGCGGGGGCATGGGGCCGAGCCTACGGGTCAGCGCAGGAGGCGGCGGAGGCGGCGGCGGGCCACCGTGAGGGCTCCGCGCACGCCGGGGGCCGTGCGCAGGGCGAGGGCGCCGGAGTGGGTGGCGTAGGGCTGGGCGAGGAGGATGCCGTGGCGGCGGCTGGGGAGGGCGGTGCGGCGCAGGAGGCCGGGGCCGGTGGAGGCGTGGGCGGTGGCGTCGCGGTGGGTGCCGTCGGCGAAGTGGACGCGCAGCTGGATGTCCCAGGTGCCGGAGCGGGAGAGCGCGGAGAGGTCGAGGCGGGTCTCGGCGGTCCACAGGTTCCCGGCCGCGTTCGGGACGAGCTCCGCCGTGCGGTGCTGGGCGGCGGCGCCGCGCTGCCGGTCGAGCAGGGTGACGTCCACCGCGAGGGGCTTCGCGTCGGCCATCCGCCCGTACAGGTCGTGCAGGAGGAGGCGAAGGCGGGTGCCGCGGCGCCCGGGGCGCAGCTCGCCGTCGACGGCGAGGGGCAGCAGGTGCGCGGGACGTTCGAGGAGATGGGTCAGCGCGACCTCGGGCAGGTCGGCGGACCAGACCGGAGTGCCGTCGGCGGTCCGCGCGTACGGCGGGCGCAGCCGGGCCGGCCGGGCGGCGACCTCCTTGAGGCGGGGCAGGTCGCGCGGGGCGGGCGAGGCGAGGATGACGCGGCCGATCATGCGGCCGGGCGAGGGCGCGGCCTCCAGGTCGGCGGTGTCGAAGGTCTGCAGGTGGGCGCGGGTGCGCCGCCACCACTCGGCGCGGTACTCGGCGCCGCGCAGCTCCAGTTCGCGCGCGTACATCCGCAGGGAGTGGTCGATGAAGTGCGCCCGCGCGGCCCGTGCGAGCTTCGGCAGCCCGGCGGAGAGCAGGATGTCGACGGCCTCGCGGTGGGCGTCGAGCCGGGCCTGCCAGTTGTCGATCCCGGTGCGGTCGAGGGAGAGGGAGAGCCGGTCCGCGGCGCGGCGCACCTGCCACACGTAGACGGTGTCGGGGATCAGGGCGGTGCGCGGGCGGGCGGCGAGGACGCGGGCGGTGAAGACGAAGTCCTCGTAGAGGCAGCGCCCGTCGGGGAACCGGATGCCGTGCTCGCGCAGGAACTCGGTGCGGTAGAGCTTGTTGACGCAGAGGGTGTCGCGGACCAGGCCGGGACGCTGCCCGGGGTCGGTGAGCACGCCCGGGCGCGCGTACAGCTCGGGCAGCCAGGGCGTCTCCTGCCCGGAGGGCAGTTCGCGGCGCACGCAGAGCCCCGAGACGAGGTCGGCCTCGTGCCGGCGGGCGGCGTCGAGCAGGGCGGCCGCCGCGCCGGGCGGCAGTACGTCGTCGCTGTCGAGGAACATCACGTACGGGGCGGCGGCGCGGGCCAGCCCGTCGTTGCGCGGGGTGCCGCAGCCGCCGCTGTTCGTGCCGCGGCGCACGACGTGCAGTCGGGGATCGCGCGCGGAGAGCTCGCCGAGGAGCCGGCCGCTGTCGTCGGTGGAGGCGTCGTCCACCGCGATCACCTCGGTGACGGCGGGGCCCTGGTCGAGTGCGGAGCGGGTCGCGGCGGCGACATGGGCGGCGTCGTCGTAGCCGATCACGATGATCGTGACGCCGGGCTCGGCCGGCGGAGGTGCGGTGGTCGGATCCACACCGGGAATTTTAGGGCGGTTTATGTCAAAACCGTGCTAACTCGGACACCGGTTCAGGCGGTTTCCGAGCGGAGTGCTTCAGTTCGGGGCGGCCGGGCTCAGAGCGCGGCCGTGTCCAGCGCGTCCGTGAGCCGCAGCAGGCGGCGGCGCAGGTCCTCGATCTCCGCCAGCTCGAAACCGGTCGCCTCCGCGATCCGCAGCGGCACCCGCTCCGCCCGCCCTCGCAGCGCCCCGCCCGCCTCGGTGAGCGCGACGATCACCGAACGCTCGTCCTGCGTGCTGCGCTCCCGGCGCACGAGCCCGTTCGCCTCCAGCCGCTTGAGCAGCGGGGAGAGCGTGCCGGAGTCGAGCCGCAGGCGCTCGCCGAGCCGCTTGACCGGCATCTCGCCGTCCTCCCACAGCACGAGCATGACCAGGTACTGGGGGTAGGTGAGGTCCAGGTCCTTGAGCAGGGTGCGGTAGACGCCGCCGAAGGCGCGGGACGCCGCGTTCAGGGCGAAGCAGATCTGCAGGTCGAGCCTCAGCGGGTCCAGGGGGTCGGTGGTGGTCATGCCCTCAGGGTAAGCGAGGTGGACTGCCGCGCCATTTAGTTGTGCACAATCTAGTTGTGCATCATTGAATTGCGTGCTCTACTGGATCCCGCACCACCGAGACCTTCCGAGACCCGGAACCGCCGGGTCCGACACTTCCGAAACCCGAGAGGCAGGCATCCCATGGACGCCCTCTACACCGCCGTCGCCACCGCCACCCACGGCCGGGACGGCCGCGCCGTCTCCTCCGACGGCGTGATCGACCTCCAGCTCGGCATCCCGGCGGCGATGGGCGGCAACGGCCAGGGCTCGAACCCGGAGCAGCTGTTCGCCGCCGGTTACGCGGCCTGTTTCGGCAGCGCGCTCGGACTCGTCGGCCGCCAGGCGAAGGCGGACGTGGCGGACGCCGCCGTCACCGCCGAGGTCTCCATCGGCAAGCAGGGCGAGGGCTTCGGCCTCTCCGTCGTGCTCCGCGTCGAGCTGCCCGACACGGTCGACGCCGAGACCGGCCGCAAGCTGGTCGAGATGGCACACCAGGTGTGCCCGTACTCGAACGCCACGCGGGGGAACATCGACGTCGACCTCGTCATCGAGTGACCCGGTCGCTCAACGGGTGCGGGGCGAGCCACCGTTGACGCGGGCGAGCACCTCGCCGGTGCGGGGGCTCCACGCCACCACGACCGCCTCCTGCGGCAGCCGCTGGTCCTTGCCGAGCAGCAGCCAGTGCACGTCGTAGCGGCGGGCGATGGCCGTGCGGTCCGCGCGCGTCGACTCCGGCGCCAGGTAGGCCCGTACGGCCGCGAGCCGGCGCTGCCGCTCCCCCTCGTCGAGCGCGGGGTCCGGCCAGGCCGGCGCGACGAGGTTCGGCCCGTAGCCCGGCAGTGAACGGGTCGGCATGTAGGCGTCGGTGAGGACCACGTCGCCGGGCGGGATGTGCTGCGCCGCCCAGGTGTACGTGGGCCAGTCCGGCGGCTGCGCGAAATAGCGCGGGACGACGGCGCCGGCCTGCACGCACAGGAAACCGAGGAGCGCGCCGCCCGCCGCGACCAGCCCCAGGGCCTTGCGCGCGGGCGCCCACGGCCGGGGCGCCGCCAGGGCGACGGCGAGCGAGAACTGGAGCGGGACCAGGGACAGGCCCAGGATCCGGCCGTACGTGTAGTGGCCGGTCAGCCAGCCGTACGCGATGACGAGGACGTCCAGCGAGAACATGAGCGCCAGAGGATCGCGCGGGTCGCGGCGGAACCTGGCGTACAGGGCCGGGAGCCCCAGGAAAGCCAGCCAGAAGCGCGCGGGCATCTCCGTGTAGAGCTGGGCGTGGATCCCGTCCAGGGTGGTGTTCCCCGCGAGGGAGGCCACGCTGTAGTAGGGCCAGGCCAGGGTGACGGCGGCGCCGGCGACCAGCGCCGCCGTCCAGCCCTTGAGGTGCCTGACCGCCGGTACCCCGATCACCGAAACCACACCGATCAGCGCGGCCACCGCCGTGATCGGGTGGGTCAGCAGGATCGTGGCCGCCAGGACACCGAACGCCGCGTACTCCCCCCACGGCCGGCCCCCGCCGCGGAGCCGCAGCGCCCACGCCCACGCCCAGAACGTCAGGCCGATCGCGAACGTCGACGGGTAGCCGAGGTTCCCGGTCATCGAGAGCAGGCCCAGATAGCCGCTCCACCAGGCCGTACGGGTGCCCCACAGCAGGGTCATGAACAACAGGGCCAGAACCGGGGCCCACTGACGTGGCGTCAGGGCACGGACGAACGCGTTCAGGCCGGTCAGGAGAACCAGCAGGTTGAACGGGCCCGCCAGTTTCACCACCTCCCAGCCCGCCAGGCCCGTGACACGCGCGAAGACGCCCTGGGCCACCGCGTACGGGGAGTAGTAGGGGCTGCCCGCGCCGGGCAGGTCGGCCATCGGGTGGCGGGGGTGGAGGAGATGCGTCTTGAGGCGTTCGACGACGGCCGCGTGCTGCCCGAAGTCGCAGCACATCGGCACCCGCCAGTACGCCAGCGTCATGACCAGCCAGAACAGCCCGCCGAGGACGAAGAACGGGGTGGGGCGCCAGACGCGGCCGCCGCGCAGGGCCGTGGCCCCGCGCAGCGCCCGCCGGGCGAGCGTGGCGGTGGACACCGGTGCCGTCACCGCAGGAGCCGATCGGCGACGCGGGCGGCGGCCCCGCCGTCGTCCAGGTCGCAGTAGGCGTCCCGGAACGCGGCGTACGCCTTGGCGTGCCGGGCCGCGACCCGGTCGAGGTCGCGCAGCGCGGCGATCACGCTCGTCGTGGTCGGCAGCAGCGGGCCCGGCGCGTGCTTCTCCAGGTCGACGTAGAAGCCGCGCACCGTGTCCCGGTAGTGCTCCAGGTCGTACGTGTGGAACAGGATCGGGCGCCCGGTGTGCGCGAAGTCGAAGGCCAGCGACGAGTAGTCGGTGACGAGGACGTCGGCCAGGAGCAGGAGTTCGCCCGCGCTGGGCAGATCGGTGACGTCGCGGACGAACGGCGCGCGGGCCCCGCGCAGCCGGCCCGTGGCGCTCGGGTGCTTGCGCACCAGCAGCACGTGGTCGGCGGCCAGCGCCCGCTCGGCGGCCGCGAAGTCGAACGCCGGGTCGTGCCGGAAGCGGCCGGGGGAGTGCGCGAGGTGGTCCCGGTACGTCGGCGCGTACAGGACGATCTTCTTGCCGGCGTCGATGCCGAGCTCGCGGCGCAGCAGCTCGACCCGCTTGGCCCGGTCGTCCGGGGTGGTGAACAGCAGGTCGTTGCGCGGCGATCCGGCGGGCAGGACCTCCCCGTCGTAGGCGAGCGCCCGCGTCAGGTGCGGCGTCGACCAGCGGGAGGGCGCGACCAGGACGTCCCACTGGCGGGACAGCACCGGCAGCAGCGCCAGCTGGTCGTGGTCGGCGTACAGGGAGCCGGTCAGGTCGGTGCCGATGCGCTTGAGCGGGGCGCCGTCCCAGGTCTGTACGACGGTCTGGCCGGCCCGGCGCTCGAAGAAGTCCGGCAGCTGGTGCGCGGTGACGATGCGGCGGCAGCGGGCGAGCGCCGCGTACCAGTCGGCGGAGAACTCCTCGACGCCGCGCGCCGCCGCCGGGACCCGGGTGCGGCCGTCGCGGGTCACCCACAGGTGCTCGACCTCGGTGCCGCGCCGCACCAGCTCGGCGTGCACGGCGCGCGGCGAGTCCCCGTCGACGTAGAGGACGGCCTCGCGCAGCGGGAGGCGGCGCTGGGCCGGGTAGAACTCGGTGCGCAGCCGGTGGCGCCGGTAGGCGCCGCGGTCGCCGGGGGCGAGGGACGGGCCCGCCTCGATCAGCAGCCGGTCGCCGAAGCGCCGGTCGACGGCGAACTCCCGTGCGGAGCGCGGCCGGTGCTCGGGCAGGGCCGCCCCGACCGAGGCCAGCACCCGTACGGGCATACCGTCCCCGTGCCGGTCGTCGGCCTCGCGCAGGAACGCGTACCAGCGTCCCTCCCACAGCCGCTCGGGCGCGAGGACCGTGCGGAAGCGGTCGCCGCCGCGCGCCACGGGGGCGGTGACCTCCTCGGTGGTGGAGCTGTGCCGCAGCACGAACTCGGGGGCGCGCCAGGAGCGTTCGCAGGCGGTGCCGGTGACGACGAGGGTGCCGTCGGAGGCCCAGCCGGCGGTGTCGGCGATGGGCTGCCGGGTCAGCTCGATCACCAGCTGGCCCTGGTCGTTGGCGGTGGCGCAGACCTCGCGGCCGCCCGCCTCGTAGCGGCCCGGCGGCAGGTCGAGGGCGGCGGCGACGGAGCGGGCCGAGCCGTCGGGCAGGACGAGGTTGACCTGCCAGCGGTCGCCGTGCGGCGGCTCGACCTCCTTGGGCGCCCGGTGCTCCGGCTCGGGCACGCCCGCGAGGTCGGCGAGCGTCACCCGGACCAGGAAGCGGCCGCCCGCGCAGGTCACCGGGTAGCTGAACTCGGTGCCCGAGTGCTTGTGGGTCAGGCGCAGGGAGCGCGGCTCGGCCCCGCCGTGCAGCCGGCCCGCGAGGACGAGGTCACCGCCGTTCGCGTGGTGGTCGTCGGCGAGCGCGGTGGGCGCGACGATCTTCAGGGCGAGCCGGCCCTTGGCGTGCGCGACGACGAGCCGGGTGCCGTCGCCGAGGTCGCGCACCAGGTGCTGCTGCGCCGCGCCGTCCAGGGCGCGCAGCGCGGCCCGCCGCACCAGACCGTGCCCGGCGAGCAGGACGCCGAGCTGCCAGGTGCCGGGCCGGTGCCGGCCGCGGATCTTCAGCTTGTCCGGGTCGATCGTCATGGTGAACCCGGACTGGTCGTAACTGTGCAGCTCCTGGCGGGAGTTGACGGTGGCGAGCGGGTCGTTGACGCTGCGGGTGGGGACCCGGCGGACCTGACGGCGGCTGCCCTCGGCGCGCAGCAGCCCGGTCTTCACGGACTGGGCGGGCCGCTCGGCGGGGAGGTTCTTCACGTACGCGTAGCCGCTGATCCGGAGCTTGCCGTCGGGACCCCAGGCCGTCTCGTGGACGCGGGCCACGACGGGCAGTTCGTCCTTGCCGACGCGGGTGAGCACCTCGGGCAGCCGGGGCAGGCCCGGGTAGGCGGCGGTACGGCGCAGAGTGCCCTGGACGTGGCAGGCGGTGCCGTTGCGCCGCTCGAAGGAGAGCAGCCGGAGCAGGTCGTCCAGGCGCCGCTCGCGCACCAGATGCCACTTCACGCGCAGGTGCAGGGGGAGCCCGTCGGCGATGTCGGGGTCGGCCCGGCGCAGGAACGCGGCGGTGTCGTCGAGGAACGCCTGCCGGTAGGCGGGCCCGCCCATCGGCAGCCCGTCGAGGAAGTACACGAAGTCGTCGCGCAGGCAGGACGCGTCGTAGGTGCGCTTGAGCTCGGGCCGGTCGGGGAAGCGGTCGGCGAGGAAGCGGCTGACGTGGTCGCAGGCCGCGATCCGGTCCCGTACGCCCTTCACGTCGGTGCGGCGCCGGGTGATGGACCCCTCGCGGACCCGCCAGTAGTAGACGTGGTCGGCGAGCACGTCGACCTGCTCGGCCAGGAAGTGCGCGGGGATCATCACCGGGGTGTCCTCGTACAGCTTGCCCTCGGGGAAGGTGAAGGCGTGGCGGTCCCAGAAGGAGCGCCGGAAGACCTTGTTCCAGGCGACGCGGTCGGACAGGAGCTGGGGGTCGCGGGTGATGTGGGTGCGCTCGCGGCGCCGGGTGAGCCACTTGTACTGCCAGGCCTGGCTCCGGCCGCGCTCGGTGAGCCGCCACACGTTGCCGGTCGCGAAGTCGGAGCCGGTGCGCTCCAGGCTGGCGATCATGCGCTCGTACGCGTCGTGCGGCACGACGTCGTCGCTGTCCACGAAGGTCAGGTACGGGACGTGCGGATCGGAGTAGCGCACGCCGGTGTTGCGGGCGGCGCTCAGTCCGGCGTTGTCCTGCCGGACGTAGCGGAAGCGGGGGTCCTTGGCCGCGAAGGCGCGGGCGAGGGCGGCGCTGCCGTCGGTGGAGCCGTCGTCGACGAGCACGACCTCCAGATCCTGGACGGTCTGTGCGGCGATCGACGCCAGGCAGTCGGCCAGATCGTCCTCGACGTTGTAGACCGGGACGACGACGCTGAGGCGGGGGAGGCGAGGCGTGTGGGGCATTGGACCGATGTGCCCGGTATCGCGCCATTTTTTGCCTAAGTTGGGCCGTGCGGGTGAGCCGGGATCACCCGTTGCGGCCTCCCTGGCATGCAGGGCCTAACGTCTGGTGTTATGTCCCGATTCTCCGTTATTGTTCCCGCCTTCCGTGTCCAGGGCTACCTCCGCGAGAGCCTGGACTCCGTGCTCGCGCAGCGCTTCACCGACTGGGAGCTGATCGTCGTCGACGACGCCTCACCGGACGCCTGCGGCGCGATCGCCGCGGAGTACGCCGGGCGGGACGCGCGCGTCCGGGTCGTCACCCTCCCCGAGCACAGCGGCGTCGGCGCCGCCCGCAACGCCGGGGTCGCAGCCGCCGCCGGTACCTACCTCCTCTTCCTCGACGCCGACGACCTGCTCCTTCCCGGCGCCCTCACCGCGATCGACACCGCCCTCACCGAGGCCGGCGACCCCGACGTGCTGCTCCACGACCACGACCGCACCGACTGGTGGGACACCGTCCGTGCCAGCGGCGACGACCTGGCGGACGGCGACCCGCTCGCCCTCACCCCCGCCGCCTGGAACCGAGCCGTCCGCCGCGACTTCTGGACCGCCCGCGGCCTCGCCTTCACCCCCCAGGGCCCCTACGAGGACATCGTCCCCGCCCACCGCGCCGTCCTGGAGGCCGACACCCTCGCCCGGCTGCCCCGCGCCTGCGTCCGCTGGCGCCGCCGCCGCGCCGGGGGCCTCGCCCACACCCCGGGCGAGCGGCACTTCGCCGTCGTCGAACGCTACGGAGAACTCCTCGCCGGCCCCGGCGGCGCCCGCCTCTTCCCGTACGCCGTCGCCCGCGTCCTCGCCGTCCTCGACGACCAGGACCGCCTCACCCCCGCCGACCGGCCCGGACTCTTCCGGCTCGCCGCCGAGCTGCACCGCGCGCACCGGCCCGCCGGACACACCCCGGACGGGCCCCGCGAGCAGGCGCTCGCCGACGGGTCCTGGGCCGCGTACCAGAAGGCGGAGAAGAGCGAGGAGCGGCGCAACGCCCTCCGCGCGCGCCTCAAGCGGCAGAAGAAGAAGCTGCGCTCCCGCCTCATGAAGGCCGCCTACCACGCCGACCTGCACACCGCCCGCCTCGACCCCGAGCTCGCCGTCTACGGCGCCTACTGGAACCGCGGCGTCAGCTGCAACCCGGCCGCCGTCCACGCCAAGGCCCGCGAGCTCGCCCCGCACATCGAGGGCGTCTTCGTCGTCTCCAGCAAGCACGTCGACAAGGTGCCCCAGGGCGTGCCGTACGTCATCGAGGGCTCACGGCGCTACTGGCAGGTGATGGCCACCGCGAAGTACCTCGTCAACAACTCCTCGTTCCCCGGCGGCTTCACCAAGCGCGCCGGCCAGGTCTACCTCCAGACCCACCACGGCACCCCGCTCAAGAAGATGGGCCTCGACCAGCGCCGCTACCCGGCCGGCACCCACGGCATCAGCTTCTCCAAGGTCCTCGACCACACCGACCAGTGGGACTACAGCCTCTCCGCGAACCCGCACTCCACCGAGGTCTGGGAACGCGTCTACCCCTCCGACGCCTACGCCCCGCTGGAGGCCGGATACCCGCGCAACGACGTCTACTTCACCACCGGCGCGGAGGAGATCGGCCGCATCCGCCGCGAGCTGGACATCGCCGACGGACAGAGCGCCGTCCTCTACGCCCCCACCCACCGCGACTACCAGAAGGGCTTCCTGCCCCGCCTCGACCTCGCCCGCTTCGCCGACGCCCTCGGCGACGACACCGTCGTCCTGGTCCGCGCCCACTACTTCTACGGCGCCGACGCGGGCCTCGCCGACAGCCACCCCCGGCTGCGCGACGTCACCGCCCACGACCGCGTCGAGGACCTCTGCCTCGCCTCCGACGCCCTCGTCACCGACTACTCGTCCCTCATGTTCGACTACGCCTGCCTGGACCGCCCCGTCGTCACCTACGCCCCCGACTGGGACGCCTACCGGATGGCCCGCGGCACCTACTTCGACCTCCTGTCCGGCCGGCCCGGCGACACCCCCGGCGCCGTCGCCACCACCGAGGAGGAACTCACCGCGCTGCTGCGCGACGGCGGCTGGGACACCGAGGCCACGACGGAGCTGCGCACCGCGTTCCGCGAGCGGTTCTGCCCCTACGACGACGGCCACGCGGCCGAGCGGGTCGTACGGAAGCTGTTCCTCGGGGAGTGAGCCCGCCGCGCGGGGCCCGGGCGTCGCGGTGAACGCCCGGGCCCGCGCGGCTACTTGACCGCCCCCGCCATGACCCCGGAGACGAACTGCCGCTGGAACGCGAAGAACACCGCCAGCGGCACCACCATCGACAGGAACGCGCCCGGCGCCAGGATCTCGATGTTCGACCCGAACTGCCGCACCTGCTGCTGCAGCGCCACCGTCAGCGGCTGCGACTGCGAGTCCGAGAAGATCAGCGCCACCAGCATGTCGTTCCACACCCACAGGAACTGGAAGATGCCCAGCGAGGCGATCGCCGGCGTCGCCAGCGGCATCACCACCCGCAGGAAGAGCCGCGCCTCGCCCGCCCCGTCGAGCCGCGCCGCCTCGATCAGCTCGCGCGGGATCTCCGCGAAGAAGTTCCGCAGCAGGAAGATCGCGAACGGCAGCCCGAACCCGACGTGGAACAGCACCACACCGATCACGTCCCCGAAGATGCCGAGGTCGCGGAAGAGCCGGGACAGCGGGATCAGCGCGATCTGCACCGGCACCACGAGGAGCGCCACCACGACCATGAACCAGGTGTCGCGCCCCTTGAAGTCCATGCAGGCGAACGCGTACCCGGCCATCGCCCCGATCACGATCACCAGCAGCGTCGAAGGCACCGTGATCCAGACGGTGTTGAGCAGCGCACCGGTGATGTCGTCGTTCTCCAGCAGTTGCTCGTAGCTCTTCGTGGTGAGCTGGGCCGGCGCCGTGAAGACCTTCCACCAGCCCGACGTGGCGATGTCGGTCGGCTCCCGGAACGAGGACACCAGCAGACCGAACGCCGGGACCAGCCAGAACAGGCCCACGACCAGCAGGAAGATCCGCAGGGCCCCGCCGCTGACCGCGCCCGCGATCCGCTTCGCGGCGCCGGGCTTCCGTGTCGTCCCGATCGCGCTCACCGCTGTCGCTCCTTCCGCAGCCTGCGCAGATTGACGATCATCACCGGGACCACGAGCAGCAGGAGCAGCACACCGATCGCGCTGCCGACGCCGTAGTCGCCGCCGCCCCCGAACGAGGCCAGGTACAGCTGGAGCGCCAGGACGTTGGCGTCGTCCTGGCTGGCCTGCGGCGCGATGATGTAGACGAGGTCGAAGACCTTCATCACGTTGATCATCAGCGTCACCAGCACGACCACCAGGACCGGCGCGAGCAGCGGCACCGTCACCCGCCGGAACACCTGCCACTCGTTCGCCCCGTCGACGCGCGCCGCCTCCAGCAGATTGCGGTCCACGCTCGCGAGCCCCGCCGCGATCAGCACCATCGCGAAGCCCGCCCACATCCAGATGTACGAGGCGATGATCGCCGGAGTGACCAGGGCCGGGCCCAGCCAGTCGATCCCGTTGTACGGCTCCGTGAAGTTCGAGCCCGGCAGCCGGAGCGCCGCGCCCTCCGCGGACGCCGGCAGGGTGAAGGTGCCGTCCGCGCCCGAGGTGGCCGACGCGACGACCTCGCCGCCCCTGACCGCCTCCACCTTCACGCCGGTCAGCGCCTTCTCGCCCGCGTCGACCTCGCCCTTCGTGCCGCCGCCGCCCAGCTTGAAGTCCAGCCACACCGTGCCGGTGACCTTCCCCGGCTCGGCGCTCGCCGCCTTCGCCGGGCCCGGGTCGCCCGGCACCTTGTTCGGCGGGACACCGACCAGCGGCAGCAGCGCGGGGGTGCCCGCCGACACGGGGGCGTCCGTCGTGAAGGAACCGCCCCCCGACTTCCTCAGATCGCCGCCTGCCGCCGGATGCGCGCCCGGGTACTGGGACGCGCTCGCGAAGGTGTCGTGCACCGACGTCACCACCGCGTTCGCCACGCCCTGGTCCGGGTCCTGCTCATAGACGAGCCGGAAGATGATGCCCGCCGCCAGCATCGAGATCGCCATCGGCATGAAGACGACCAGCTTGAACGCCGTGCCCCAGCGCACCCGTTCGGTCAGCACCGCGAAAACCAGGCCGAGCGCGGTGACCAGGGCGGGCGCGACCGCCACCCAGATCGCCGTGTTCCGCACCGCCTTCAGGGTGCGGTCGTCGCGGAAGATGTCGCCGTAGTTGTCCAGCCCTACGAAGGTGTCGCCGCCCGTGTCGAAGAGGCTGCGCCACACCGAGTACCCGATCGGGTAGACCACGAGCGCGCCGAGCAGCACGAGGGCGGGCAGCAGGAACAGCCCCGCCACCCACCATCGCGTGCGCGTCACGCTCTTGCCGTTCGCGCGCGGCCCCTGCTTGCGGGCAGGGGCCGCCGCGGTGACGCCCTGGGCCGCCGCCATGACGAGGCGTCAGCCCTTTCCGTAGGCCTTGGCCGCGTCCGCCTCCAGCTTCCGCTGCGCGCCGGCCACGTCCTTCGGGTTCCGCAGGAAGTCCTGCAGGTCCTTCCACTCGCCGACGCCCTGCGTGCCGCCGAACGCCGCCGGGGCCTGGTCGGACATGTCGAAGCGGAAGTCGTCACCGGCCGCGAGCAGCGCCTTGGCGATGCCCCGGGTCACCTCGTCCTTGTAACTGCCCTGGTCCATCTCCTTGTTGGGGGAGATGACACCGCCCTGCGCCGCCCAGATCTCGGCCGCGTCCGTGGAGGCGAGGAAGGTGAGCAGCGCCTGCGCGCCCTTGCCGTCCTTCAGTGCCACCGCGACGTCGCCGCCGCTGACCACGGGGGAGTCGGTGCCGACCGCCGGGAACGGGAACACCTTCGCGTCCGTGCCGACCTTCGCCTTCGTGTCCGCGTTGATGTTCGCCGCGGCGAAGTCGCCCTCGTAGACCATGCCGGCCGGAGTGTCGCCGGAGAACGTCTGCACCACGGACTTCGGGAAGTCCGTCTGCAGCGCCTTCTTCGCGCCGCCCGCGACCAGCTGGTCGTTCCCCCACAGCTCGGCCAGCGTCTCCAGGGCCTGCTTCACCGAGGGATCGGTCCACTTGATCTCGTGCTGGGCCAGCTGGTCGTACTTCTCCGGGCCGGCCTGCGACAGGTAGACGTTCTCGAACCAGTCGGTCAGCACCCAGCCGTCGCCGCCGCCCACGGACACCGGAGGTGTACCGGCGTCCGACAGGGTCCGCGCCGTCTTGACGAAGTCGTCCCAGGTCTTGGGCGTATCGGTGATCCCGGCATCCTCGAAGGCCTGTGTGTTGTACCAGACCAGCGACTTGTTGGCCGCCTTCACGTACGCGCCGTACTGCTTGCCCTTCCAGGCGCCGAGGTCCTTCCACCCCTTGCTGAAGTTCTTGTCGAGCTGCGCCTGCGCCTCCGGGCCCAGCGGCTTCAGCCAGCCCTTGTCGGCGAACTGGTGCAGGACGCCGACCTGCGGCAGGAACGCGACGTCCGGCGGCTTGCCGCCCTCGATCTTGGTACCGAGGAAGGTGGAGGTGTTGTTGCCCGTCGGCACGAAGTTCACCGTCGCGCCGGTCCGCTTCTCGAACTCGTCGAGCACCTTGGTGAAGTTCTTCTGCTCGGGCCCCGTCCAGACGGCCGCGACCTCGAGGGTCTGGCCGTCCAGCTTCGGCAGCGACACGGAGGCCTTCTTGCCGCCTCCGCCTCCTCCGCCGGTGTCTCTCTCTCCGCCGTCGTCGCCTCCGCAGGAGGCCAGTGAGAGGGTGAGCGCCCCCGTGGCGAGGGCCACGGCGGCCGTACGAAGCGTGCGTTTCCTGAGAGTGCTGCGCATCACTGCCCCGTTCCAGCTGGTTCTGGTTGGTGAACTCCGAACGCTGAACGCTGCTTTGACTACTGTCCCGCCCGCACCGGTCTACGCCCGTGAACCAGCACGGGGCAAGGCCGCGGCTCTCCTGCCGGAGCGGATCGTGACCCCTCCGTGATCCCCGCACTCACCTGCGGGCCGGTGAGGCTTCTCGCGCAGTTCCCCGCGCCCCTGAAGGCGAACGGCTTCGCCGTTCAGCCTTCATCGGGGAAATGCGACCCGAAGGG
>NZ_JBHYTK010000077.1:0-2733 GCF_042749255.1 Streptomyces sp. NPDC059524
GTCCGCCCGCCGCAGGAGTTGTCGGGCAGGCGAGCGGACGGACGGCGCAAGCGCGGGCCGTCGTCTGTACGAGGGGGAGCCGACGACCCGGCCGGCCTCTCTTTCGAGGCAGTTCAGTCAAGCGGGCGGATACCGGGAGCAACAGAGTGCACACCGGCTGGAGTTGGGTATTCCGATCACACCCCGTGTGAAGGCGGTTGCCCTAGGCTGGCGCCACCGAGCCAACGGAGGGCCTCCATGCAGCCCAACACCCTGCTCGACGCGATCCTCGACGAGGCCGGGATCTCCCATGCCGGCCTGGCCGCCCATGTGAACCAGGCGGGGAAGGCCCGCGGACTCGCGCTGCGCTACGAACACACGGCCGTCGCCCGCTGGTTGAAGGGCCAGCGCCCGCGCGGCCAGGTCCCCGATCTCATCTGCGAGGTCCTCGCGGGACGTCTCCAGCGGCACGTCACGCTGGACGACATCGGCCTCGGCATCCCCGGTGAGCCCGCCTCGGCGCACGGGTCGAGCCTGTCCGGCTTCGTGGAGCGGGCCACCGCCCTGTGGCGCTCCGACGAGCAGCAGCGCCGGCACGTCCTCGACGCCCCGGCCGTCACGGGGACCCCGGCCGTGATGCCGGTCTGGGAGTGGGAGAACCCGCCGGAGGACAACGACGTGTCCCGCGGCGGCCGGCACCCGGTCAGCCAGGCCGACATCGACATGATGCGCTCGGCGCGCACCCACTACGAGCAGATGTACCGCAAGGCGGGCGGCATCGCGACCCGCACGCGCATCGTCGGCTTCCTCAACACGGAGGCGGCGCCGCTGCTGCGCGGCCGCTACACCGACGCGACGGGCCGTCAGCTGCACCGGGCCACCGGCGGGCTCGTCGCCATCGCCGGGATCTGCGCCTACGACTCGGACGCGCACGGGCTCGCCCAGCGCTACTTCCACCAGGCGCTGCGGCTCGCGAAGGCCAGCGGGGACCGGGGGCTCGGCGCGTACGTGATAGCGCTGCTCGTCAATCAGGCGCTGCACATGCGCGAGCACCGCCAGGCCGTCGCGTTCGCGGAGGCCGCGCTGCGGGCCGCCGGGCGGCACATCACCCCGGCGCTCGCCTCGGACCTGTACGCGATGCAGGCCAAGGCGTACGCGCACATCGGCGACGGCACGAGCGCCCTGGAGTGCATCCGGCGTGCCGAGTCCGCCGCCGACCGTATCCGGCGGGGCCACGAACCGGACGAGACGGGCTACGTGCAGCCCGGGTTCGTCAACGTCCAGGTCGCCGAGGCGCTGCTCCGCCTCGGGGACTGTGCGGGGGCCAAGGAGCACGCGCAGGAGGCCGTCCACACCCCGGCGCACGACCGCGGCCGGGTGCACCGGCTCGCGGTGCTCAGCCAGATCCAGCTGCGTCAGGGCAACGCGGAACAGGCTGTGGCCACCGCGGTCGAGATGGCCGAGCGGGCCCGCGGGATGGAGTCGCAGCGGCTGCGCGACAGACTCCGGGCGGTCCGCGAGCACCTGGTGCGCAGCGGATGTGCCGGCACGGCCGAGGCGGCCGAGCTCATCGACGGAGCGCTGCGCGTGCCGCTCTGAGCCCCCTCTGATTCCTTCTGGTCCCTTTCGAGAGGCGCTCGTTCACGCCCCTGCTGCGATATTGCCATCAACTCGGCGGAAGGTGGCAGAACCGTGCAGTGGACGAAACAGAACGAACAAACTGTGTACGAAAACAGGTGGTTCAGCGTCAATCTGGCAGATGTCGAACTCCCTGACGGCCAGCACCTCGACCACTTCCTCATCCGGCTGCGCCCCGTGGCCGTGGCCACCGTGGTGAACGAGGCCAACGAGGTGCTCCTGCTGTGGCGGCACCGCTTCATCACCGACAGCTGGGGCTGGGAGCTGGCGGCTGGCGTCGTCGAGGACGGCGAGGACATCGCGTACGCGGCCGCGCGGGAACTGGAGGAGGAGACCGGCTGGCGACCGGGACCGCTGCGGCACCTGATGAGTGTCGAGCCGTCCAACGGCCTCACGGACGCCCGGCACCACATCTACTGGACCGACGAAGGGACGTACATCGGCCACCCCCAGGACGACTTCGAGTCGGACCGCAGGGAATGGGTCCCGCTCAAGCTCGTCCCCGACATGATCGCCCGGGGTGAGGTCCCGGCCGCCAACATGGCGGCCGCCTTACTCCTGCTCCACCACATGCGCCTGTGAGGACGGGCCTCGCCCCGGTGTCAGCGGCCCAGCAGCTGCCAGACCGCGACGGCGAGGGCGCCGACGGCGGCCAGCGCGGCCACCGCGGGCAGTGGCCAGCGGGTGTGCTCGAGCGCGGTGACGCGCGCGCTCAGCTCGTCCTGGTCCTTGGCCGTCTCGTCGTCGCGGTGGGCCAGCAGGGCCAGCCGGCCGTCGATGCGGGTCAGCCCGACCTCGAAGACGCGGCGTAACTCTGCGAGTTCCTCGGGGACCACGGGACGCTCCGGGTCGGTGGTCACGGGTCCGCTCCTTTCCGTAGCCGTCACTTCCTTGTCGTGCGCATCTTTGGTGCGCACGGGAAGTCAACTCGCCTGGTGGGCGCGGCGGGAGCGTGTGCGGAGGGCATATGCGGGTCACGCGCGCGTGCCCCGTGCGAACGCGACCGGGCCCCGGGGGGGGACAAAACCCCCGCCCCCCGCGCGCCCCCCGGGTGGTTGCCCCCCGGGGGGGCGGGGCGGGGGGGCGCCGCCACCCACCATTCCGCCGAACAGGGCG